>DFBQ01000154.1:0-8058 GCA_002367355.1 Deltaproteobacteria bacterium UBA3076
CTAGTTATGAAAGCCACCTCCTGTTTTGGCTGATGTTTCAATATGTTATATGATGCGTGTCCTTACCCTAAAATACCATTTTCTTCTTTCTCGAGCATCAAAATGGACATCAATTGTTGTTGAACTTCAGACATTTTGGTTAGTACTGCCTGTTTTCGTTCCGTCTTTTGCCGACGCTTTCGAGGATAGATATTTATGACTTCTCTTATGGCATCCAATTCTGACAGAATGCGCTTCATTGATAAACGAAGACCTGCTTTCCTTGTCCGTCGAAACATCAAGGCTCTTATCAAAAGTGCAATAGTGCAATAAAGCCCGTGAACTTTGATTTTTGAATCTGTCCAGTGATACATTGGCCACCAACTCCCCGTATTTCGATCCTTCATTTCCTTAAATACAGCTTCAATGATATATTGGCTGCGATAGGCTGTTATAATTCTTGCATTGTCCCAATCCTTTCTGTTGGAGATTATGATATTTTTGCCAAGGTAAGTAATCGAGAGTTTGTGAACAGCATCCGTATCGATAGCGTACTCCAACCGAGGAATGTCATCGGAGCCTTTACTAACAGTAACGGCAATAATATCCTTCAGATGCTGCCGGTCAAGGATACTTTTGTATTGCTTTTGTACAGATTCTAAAGTCGGCGACTTACCACGTGTAATGACACCGTTAACACGATCTTCCAGTTTTTGTCGTAGTAACGACAGCTTTTCAATAGCCTTGCTAATGTCATTCTGCAAGGTAAGCCACTGGGCATTAAAAAGATTTTGGTTGTAAGTGACTACGATAACTCTTTCCTGACCATAAACCTCCTTCTTGACTCGAAAAGCCTTCGTCCCCTCCAGTTCAACCGCTTCGCAGGCTTCAAAGATTGGATCATTGTTTGGTACCTGCACCAAATCCTTGTGCTGATCAAGTTTCACCGATCCGACAAAATTTAGTTTCAGAAGATCGATGAGGGCAAAGTTATCTGAAGAATTGTTGCCTTTGTCGAAGATGAGAGTTGTATGGGGTACAGCACAATCCTTCCCAGAAAGCTCGACAAGAAATTTATGAAATTTTTTCAACATCAATGGAAACTGCTTGGCGTCATTACGGTTTCCATCATAAGTATCGTAGAATAACGGGATATGACCATCTTCACTACAGAAAAGAGCATAGCTAACCTGCCTCAAATTATTGCGTCCTTGTTTATTCTTCCCACGCTCTGCTATGTGACAACGAACGTTAAACGTGTCAATAAAAGTATAGAAGTTCGTGCCGTCGTAAGAGACAGAAGATAAATCTATCGCTTCCCGCTTTGCCACTCCTTTTAGAATACTTTTCCAAATGGACAATACGGCATCGCCACTAATTTTATCCATATGATCCCAGAAACGTTGCGATGTAAGCGCTGCTTTCGAAGCATGAGGAAAATGTCTTAGCAAAACCGTTTGTGAAAACCACTCCCACATTGATCGCTTGCTATTCGGACAGATCGCTCTATTAATGGCGGCAATGGCCAAATATTTTCCTACGCTTAATCCCTGATCACGCTTAGGGCATAGTTTGTCAGTCTCCTCTATCACATTAGCCAAGCAACACTCTTTCCACAACGCAATTGGCAACCCCCATTGGAAAATCTCAGCGTATAGTGGTGCCGGCCCTTCATCAACCGCCTTTGCAATATTTTTAAGTGTTCCCAAGTACTTCTGCCATACTCGCCGGCATTTGCCATCTACCCATGCCCACTTGGAATAGTAATAATAGGTCCGCCCACTGATCTTCTTGGCTTCAAGTCGTTCCATGCCTCCTCCTTAATGCTCCACAACTATTTTAGGGCATAGGAACGAAATGTCAAGGCTATATTTTATAGGGTATTTTGATGGATTTTCGCCTGATATTTTTAGGGCATAGTTCGCCCAGGCATAATATTCTTTCTTTTCAGGTAGTTATGGGATATGATGGTTTATAAGTAGGAAACTCGGGTTAGGTGCAAAGCAGGTGTCATGTAGTATGGTTTTATATAATGGAAAAGCCGAGAGCGTTCGGTCTCTCCAGCCCCAGCTTTTCAACACATTCATCTATAGGGAGCGGGTATTCGCCATTAAAACATGCAAGGCAAAAACGCCGAGGGTCTCCGCCCGCAGCCTTCAGCATTGATTTAATGTCCAGGTAGTGAAGTCCGTCCAGCTTGAGGAATTCGCGGATTTCCTCCACGGATTGCTTGGCAGCTATCAGCTCGCCCGTGGTAGGAAAATCGATGCCGTAGTAACAAGGGAAACGTGTAGGTGGGCAACTAACGAGCAGGATTATTTCCTTGGCTCCGGCCTCCCTTATCGCGTTAATCCTCGTCCTGGTGGTGGTACCCCTTATGACCGAATCCTCAATTATTACCACCTTTTTGCCTTTTATGGCCTCTTTCGCAGGATTAAGTTTGACTCTTACCCCAAAATCCCTCATAGACTGGCTGGGCTGAATAAATGTACGGCCGACATAGTGATTTCTTATTACAGCAAGCTCAAGGGGCAAATTAGCGGCTTGGGCATAACCCACTGCGGCATAATTCCCGGAATCAGGAAAGGGCATTACCAGGTCCGCATCTACCGTGGTCTCATTATTGAGGGCGGCCCCAAGGGTCTTTCTGAACGTATAGACGTTCTGCCCAAAAATGTTACTGTCAGGACGGGCGAAGTAGATAAATTCAAAGATGCAGTTTGCGCTTTTTCCTGCCTCAACTCCCTGGAATGATTTAAGCCCGTTGGCGTCTATGATTACTACTTCACCAGGTGCCACATCCCGGAGGTATTCGGCCTGAACGAGGTCCAGCGCACAGGTCTCAGAGGCCAGAACGTAAGAGTTATTCAGTTTGCCGATACACAAGGGGCGAAAACCAAGGGGATCCCTGAAGCCGATTAATTTTTTCTCAGTAGCCATAACCACTGAATAGGCCCCCTTGATGAGTCTCATGGTGGTTGCTATGGCCTCATCCAGCCCTCGGCCCCCGGCCTTTGCCAAAAGGTGGACGATTATCTCGCTGTCCATGGTAGTCTGAAAGATAGAGCCATGTCTTTCAAGCTCTTTCCGGATATAACGGGCATTCACAAGGTTTCCGTTGTGGGCTACGGCAAGGGTGCGTCCGGCATGATATACACAGAAGGGCTGGGCATTCTGCAAAACTGAAGACCCGGTAGTGGAATAGCGCACATGTCCTATGGCTATATGCCCTTTAAGGTCCTTTAGCTTGGCCTCGTTGAATACCTCACTTACAAGGCCCATGGATTTATGCTCCTGCACTAGCTTGCCGTCCGAGCTGAATATGCCGGCGCTTTCCTGCCCCCTGTGTTGCAGGGCATAAAGGCCGAAATAAGTGAGCTTGGCTGCTTCGGGATGCCCGAACACCCCGAACACTCCGCATTCTTCACGCGGTGATCTTGATGGCAGAATTATCATAACGGTAACCCTTCATACTCCCTTTTTAAATTCGAAATTTACCGTGAAAATACTTTTGGATGAGCCACAGACACACACAGACGAAACAGACACTAACTATGATATTCCTGAATCGTCTTTACACCGAACTCACCTTCAATCATTGATTTGATAGCCAGAGCCGTGGCTTTGGCACCGGCGATCGTGGTACTATATGGAATATCGAATGCAACGGCGGCCCGCCGGATGGAACAGGATTCAGAAACGGTCTTTTTGTTGCTTGTGGTGTTTATGATCAGATCAATCTCCCCGTTCTTGATTATGTCCACGATATGGGGCCTCCCTTGCCTCACCTTGTTGACTTGTTGATTCGGAATCCCATGATTTAAAAGAAAGGCAGAAGTACCCCCGGTAGCCACAATCTTGAATCCCGCGTCGTGGAACATTGCAGCAATGCCCTGTGATGCCTTTTTGTCTTTGTCTTTAACACTGATAAACACAGTGCCGGAAAGAGGCAGTTTCTGTCCCGCAGCCAATTGTGACTTGGCAAAGGCCAGGCCAAAAGAGCTGTCTATACCCATCACCTCGCCTGTGGATCTCATCTCAGGTCCAAGTATCGTATCCACATTGGGAAACCGGGCAAAAGGAAAGGCCGACTCCTTGCAACAGGTGTGTGAAGGCCTGACATCTTGGGTTAGGCCAAGATCCTTCAGGCATTTTCCCATAATGACCTTGGTGGCAAGTTTGGCTAAAGGGACACCAGTGGCCTTGCTGACAAAAGGGACTGTCCTTGAGGCCCTTGGATTTACCTCCAGGACATAAATGACACCGTCTTTGACTGCATATTGGATGTTCATCAACCCCTTTACACCAAGTTCCCCGGCAATCGCTTCGGTATGGTCCTTGATCTGTTCAAGGGTTTCTTGGCTCAGGGAAATTGAAGGCAGAACACAGGCACTGTCCCCGCTATGGATACCTGCCTCTTCGATATGTTCCATGATCCCGCCGATTATCGTATCTTCTCCGTCCGAGATGGCATCTACGTCAATTTCCGTAGCATCTTCAAGAAATCTGTCAATCAGTATGGGCTTTCCGGGAGATACCTGGACAGCGGTCTCCACATAAAATTCCAGGTCCTCCTGATCATAAACGATCTTCATGGCCCGGCCACCCAGGACAAAGGACGGCCTGACCAATACAGGATAGCCGATCTTGTCAGCTATCCGGATTGCCTCTTCTTTATTAACAGCAATTCCGTTTTCAGGCTGCTCTATATTCAATTTTTTGAGCAGGCTCTGGAAATGATCCCTGTCCTCAGCCCGATCTATGCTATCCGGGCTGGTTCCAAGGATGGTAACCCCTGCTTCCGCAAGGGAAGTAGATATGTTGAGCGGTGTCTGACCTCCGAACTGGACAATAACCCCTTCCGGCCTCTCTTGTTCGACAATGTTCAGGATATCCTCCCTGGTAAGGGGCTCAAAATATAGTTTATCAGATATGTCATAATCAGTGCTGACCGTCTCAGGGTTGCTGTTGACCATAATGCTCTCTATGCCCATTTCCTTAAGAGTAAATGAGGCGTGGACACAGCAATAATCAAATTCAATCCCCTGGCCGATCCGGTTAGGGCCCCCTCCCAGGATCACCACCTTTCTTTTCTTTGAAGAGCGGATCTCATTTTCCTGCTCATAAGTTGAATAGTAATAAGGCGTATAGGCCTCAAACTCGGCAGCACATGTATCCACCAGCTTGTAGACCGGCTCTATTCCCTTTGACTTCCGTATCTCCCTTATGGCCTGCTCGTCCGTATTAAAGATACTCGCGAGCAAAACATCGGAAAAACCGTATTCCTTCACCTTTTTCAGGAATTCAGGGTCCCATTTACCGGGCCCAAGCCCCTTTTGCGCCATGTAACCTAACTGTTTTTCCAGATCGTGTATCTGCCGGACATGAAAAAGAAACCATGGGTCAATACGGGTCAGCTCATGAATTCTTTCCAGGGTCATCCCCTGCTTCAGGGCTTCATAGATTTGAAAAATCCGATTTGAGTTGGGATTAATGAGGCCCTTTTCTATTTCATGGGTATCCGGACCGGACCCTTGGCTTCGTGGCGTATCAGACCCGAGACCAAATCTCCCGATCTCCAGGGACCTGATGGCCTTTTGAAGGGCTTCCTTAAAGGTCCTCCCTATGGCCATGGTCTCACCCACAGACTTCATGGATGTGGTCAGCATGTCTTCAGCACCGGGGAATTTTTCAAAGGTCCAGCGAGGGATTTTGACCACGCAGTAATCAATAGCAGGCTCAAAGGAGGCAAGCGTTTCACGAGTGATATCATTGGCGATTTCATCCAGGGTATATCCAACAGCGAGTTTGGCAGCTATCTTGGCAATGGGGAAGCCGGTAGCCTTGGAGGCCAGGGCCGAACTTCTGGATACCCTGGGATTCATCTCAATGACCACCATCTCGCCATTTTCAGGGTGAATGGCAAACTGGATGTTGGAGCCGCCGGTCTCCACGCCGATTTCCCTGATAATGGCAATGGCTGCATCGCGCATGGCCTGATATTCCCTGTCTGTGAGGGTCTGCGCCGGGGCCACGGTAATACTGTCACCTGTGTGAACACCCATGGGATCAAAATTTTCAATGGAGCAGATGATGACTACATTGTCCTTGAAGTCCCGCATGACCTCCAGCTCATATTCCTTCCACCCTAAAAGGGATTCCTCTATAATGATTTCTGAAATCATGCTGGCGTCAAGGCCTGCCTTGGCGAGGTCCTCCATTTCTTCCCGGTTATAGGCCACTCCGCTGCCGGCCCCTCCCATGGTAAAACTTGCCCTGATAATCAGGGGATAACCGATTCTTTCCGCAGCCTCTCTTGCCTGATCCATGTCCTTTGCGATGCCGTTCTCAGGCACGCGCAGGCCGATATGGCTCATGGCGTCACGGAATTGCTCCCTCTCTTCGGCCTTACGAATAACCGGAATTGAGGCACCGATCATCTCCACTCCCAATTTTTCCAGGAGCCCGGTCTCGGCAACTTTCACTGCCGTGTTAAGACCTGTCTGGCCCCCAAGGGTCGGGAGAATGGCATGGGGCCGTTCCCGTTCAATTATCTTTGCCACAATCTCGGGCGTAATGGGTTCAATATAGGTGCGATGGGCTGTTTCAGGATCTGTCATGATCGTGGCGGGATTACTGTTTATGAGCACTACCTCGTAGCCTTCTTCCATCAGGGCCTTGCATGCCTGGGTTCCTGAATAATCAAACTCGCACGCCTGGCCGATAATGATTGGACCTGAACCGATAATGAGGATCTTATTTATGTCTGTACGTTTTGGCATAATATGCGGGTTACGGGTTGAACACTTTGCCCTGCTGACCGAAAATTATACTGTGAACGGTCATAATTTGAGATTTCTCTATTATGTTTTTTCACCACAACGCAATTCTCTTGTGCGCTGAATTTCCATGCCAGTATTTAAACATGAAATCTCTTCAATAATGACCGAAATTTCATCTTTCGCCGTTTTGTGCAACTAAAATTGTGAAAAATTACCTTCGATATCTAAACAGAAATCTATGAGGTCGAAACCGCGCACATATAGCCAGGAGCTGAGTACATCAATGTTCTCAATTTCCTGAAGGGCATGGCCCACCCTGGAATGTCCGCCCGAATCTCCTCACAGCTTTTGAAGAAGCTTTCCCTGTTTTACATCAAGAGTATAGCCTAACTGAAGTTTCACCGTTTTTCTACAGTTTTTGGGAAAGGCAGATCATGAGTATTTTTCATGATTTGTTGCTATTTCAATAGGTTACCCAAAATACGGCATTGCGATGTTTAGATTACATACCAGAAAAACCTTTCCCAAGAGAGAAGTAATTAATTTTATTCAATAAAAACAGATAGTTGAAATTTTAAAAACGGTGAAACTTCAGTAGCCTAATATAAAAGTTCATTTTTACTTTCTACCTCTCCCATGAAGCATTTCAAACCTTTGATATTTTTCTCAAGCGTTTCGCATTTCTTATCAACGGTGATACGAATCCAAGGGTTTGACCGTGCTTCGCTAATGCGCAACTCGATTTTTTCCGGAACATCGCTTGTTTCGAAACTGTATAGTACAGATTTGCTTCCCTCGCCTTTGGTTTTCAGCCTAGGCCTATTCCAAACCGAAAGTTCGTCAGCAAGGATAAGCAACATAGCAAGCGGTATGCTTTTATGATCGCTGCTATCAATAAAGTGCTCGTTGTCTTTATTCTTCGCAGCAAAACGGACCCATTTGCTATTTTCGGTCATGTCATGGATCATGCAAGCCTCAGCGGCCAATTGAAGTGTTACGTAAAGCTGCTGGCTAAGTGCCTCCGATCGCCAAAGGTTTTCTGCAAGGTCAACAACAAAAAAGGCAGATGCTACTGAGTGGTTAAGGGGAAGGCAATCCCTGTAAAAGCCGGCAATAACTTCATGCTCATTTTTTGATTTGTTTTCCCGTAACCACCAGTGATATTTTTTTACAAAGGCCGAAGGCAAACTTCGCAGCATCATGCGTGTGCCCCAGGTATTGGTGTCAACCTGGTTTGCATCCGGAAGAAGCCACTGATATATTTTAAAAAGCTTATTTTGGCATCCTTCATATCAAG
>DFBQ01000154.1:8147-8839 GCA_002367355.1 Deltaproteobacteria bacterium UBA3076
ACTACAAAATGAAGGATGCCGCTTATTTTTATATTTTGAGTGGAAATAATACCCATAACCAAAATCGTGAAGTAATCCGGCCAGAAACAGAGCAATCTTTACGACCTTTACCTTTATCTCAGGGCTCCATGCCGCAACCTTAATTTCTTGCATGTCACACCACGCCAAAAAGTGCTCCGACTTAAACTGGCTATCAACCACCTTTGTCAAAAGGTAATCCACGGACAAAAAATGTTCACAGACAAAAGCCACCTTGAACATATGAACCAAATGATCCCTATATCCCGGATTGTCAGGTTCTGTGTAAAGCAACCATTCAATATAGGCCAACTGATCAACATACACTGCAAGTGTGGGAAAAAACTTTCCGAACAGGGTGGCATATGCCTTGGCGCAGTATTGCACTTCCAGGAAATATCTTCGGGGCATGATGAGGCTCAGATTATTCATTATTTTGGAATGTTCAAGGCTTTCGCCCTGATTGGACATCCTCGACAGGTAGTCTGTGTGCCCAATCAGCTTTACGATCATATCCGTGTAGCCAACCAGGCCGGCCCTATAGTACTTATTATCCCCATCCATCCAATCCCAGAACTGGGTATCATTGAGAATTATTTTTTTCATGGTCTGCTCATTACAGGTAATTGTTTTTCATGGAGCTCAACAGGTAACTCGACAGTCATAAGTTTTCC
>DFBQ01000150.1 GCA_002367355.1 Deltaproteobacteria bacterium UBA3076
AATATTTTTAGGGAAATCCCTAAGTAATTTACAATTTCCAAGGACAATTTTCATGATTGAATCCAGGCCGGTCATCAGCAAAGGACTCTTGTCTTCGTAAGTTGCGTCCAGATGAAGGATATAGCCACCCTTTAAAGCCACAAGCCCGTTCGGCCCCAAATTCTTCAGGAAACCATCAAAAAATACCTGTGTGAGGTTGCCTGATCAGCAATATTCCTGGTCAGGCCGCCAAGCAAACTTGGTCAGCTGGTCGTATTCTATAGATTTTCAGCGGGAAAAACCCAACCTGCAGCGTTGCATAAGAGCTGAAAGCCTGAAGCTGAAAGGGGTTGATTTCGATAGCTCTTTGAACTTCGAACTTCGAGCTTTGAGCTTCGAGCTGATTTCACCGCCTTGCATCTCGGGCTTTTTGAGCGGAATCATGTTTCAGGGTTTTTACAGTGTAAACATAAGATACAAAAGGACGAGTTGACAAAATAAAGAGTTTGTCTTAAAAGCGGGTCTATAATATCTAAATAGAAAATGAATCACAATAAGAATTATGTGGCCTCTTGCAAAATTGTGGTCATTTATCAAAGCTCCTCTTTCCCTACTTTACAAAATAGAGGGTGAGGAAATGTGAAAATTTTTTCACCGGATATTGAATTTTGCAATCGGCTCAGAGGAGAATAATTATGGAGAGCACCGGGTTGATAGAACCAGGGCCTGAAAGATCCTCCGAGGGTTTATCCTCGAAAAGCGCTTTACCACTGGCCTTGGCCAGTGAAGGAGAAAGGCTCAGGATTGTTTCCCTGAGAGGAGGAAGGGGATTTCATGAAAAGCTCGTAAGTATGGGGCTTAATGTTGGTGATGAAATTGAGGTTATACAACGCAGGGCAGGAGGTACAGTGCTGATAGCCAAGGAAGGAATTCGTTACGGCCTGGGAGGAGGTATGGCGCAAAAGATCCTTGTTGCCATAATTTAAGGAGGAAATAGGGTTATGAAATTAGGTGATTTAGCTGTAGGTGAAAAAGCCAAGGTCGCGGGATATATCAAGGGTTCCAAGACCTATCGCGGAAAACTTATGGCCATGGGGCTTACAAAGGGCACGGATTTTGTCATTACTCGGGTTGCTCCAATGGGGGATCCGGTTGAAATAAATGTGCGTGGTTTTGCTCTGACCCTGAGAAAGGATGAGGCCGCAGCAGTTACAGTGGAAAGGGGGAACCAGCCATGAGTGATTTTATCATAGGCGTTGCAGGGAACCCCAACTGCGGCAAGACTACGATGTTCAATGCCCTGACAGGTGCCAAGCAGAGAGTGGGAAACTGGCCGGGGGTGACAGTGGACCGTAAGGTCGGCAGTTACAGACATGGAGGCAAAGGGGTCGAAGTTGTAGACCTGCCTGGTATCTATTCCCTGGCTGCCACTTCGGTGGATGAGGAAGTGGCCCGGGACTATATCCTTTCAGGAGAACCTGATCTCATAGTCAACATCGTGGACGCCTCAAACCTGGAGCGCAATCTGTATCTGACCAGTCAATTGTTGGAGATGAAGATCCAGATGCTGGTGGTCCTCAACATGATGGACATTGCAAAGAGCCGCAACATCGAGATTAATATCCCGGGCCTTGCTGAGAAGCTTGGCTGCCCGGTCATCCCCATTGTCGCGGCAAAGGATGAAGGAATAGAGACCCTGAAGTCTGCAATCAACAAGGCCTCAAAAGAGAAATCCATATCCGCAACCGAGATAGTTTACCCCTTGGAAATCCAGGAGGCCATAAAAGAATTGATCCCTGTGGTGGAAGAGGCAATACATGGTAAAAAGGCGGATGCCAACTGGGTGGCAGTCAAACTCCTTGAAGGGGATAAACTGGCCTCCGAAATGGTGGGTAATTATACTGACGAGATTGCAGGGCATCACAGGAATGATATCGAAAACAAGCTGGGAGAAGAACCGGATATCGTGGTGGCGGACACACGGTATGGCTTTATCAACGATTTGACCAAGGACATTGTCAAGAAACCCGGTCAGGTGAGAAAGACCGCGTCTGATAAGATCGACCATATTGTGCTCAATCGCGTCCTGGGCATCCCTGTTTTCCTGGTGGCAATGTATTTGATGTTCATGTTCACCATTAATTTTGGTGGTGCATTTATCGACTTTTTTGATATCTTTGCCGGCACAATCTTTGTGGACGGTTTTGGAGAACTCCTGGGCTCGGTCGGCACGCCTGAATGGCTGGTTACGATCCTGGCCGGTGGCGTTGGCGGCGCTATTCAGACCATGGCCACTTTTATCCCGCCCATTGGCTGCATGTTCCTGTGTCTTTCCTTTCTCGAGGACTCAGGGTACATGGCCAGGGCCGCCTTTGTCATGGACCGGTTCATGAGGTTTATCGGACTTCCTGGCAAGTCCTTTATCCCCATGCTGGTGGGATTCGGCTGCAATGTCCCGGCAATCATGGCTACCCGCACCCTTGAGAATCAGCGCGACAGGACTCTCACCATCATGATGAACCCCTTCATGTCCTGCGGGGCGCGGCTGCCGGTCTATGCCCTGTTTGCTGCGGCCTTTTTCCCCGTCGGCGGGCAGAATCTGGTATTCGGCCTCTACCTTATCGGTATAGGTTTTGCGGTCCTGACAGGTCTGATACTTAAAAATACCCTGCTCAAGGGAGACATCACTCCTTTTGTGATGGAGCTTCCCCCTTACCACATGCCTACTGTTAGAGGGATACTGCTCCGCACCTGGGATCGTCTTAAGACCTTTATGTTTCGGGCAGGACGCATCCTTGTCCCGGTGATTGTGGTCCTGAGCTTCATGAACTCCATGGGCACGGACGGTACCTTCGGCAATGAGGACAGTGAAAAATCAGTACTGGCGAACATAGGTAAAAGCATTACCCCTGTCTTCAGTCCAATGGGAATTGCAAATGATAATTGGCCGGCTACTGTCGGCATATTCACTGGCATCTTTGCCAAGGAAGCAGTAGTCGGGACGCTGGATTCCCTCTATTCCCAGATTGATGCCAGTGCTGCCGGCGGTGAAGGGGGTGAAGAAGCATTTGACTTCTGGGGCGGCATCGTGGAATCCTTTGCCACTATTCCCGCTAATCTGGGCGATCTGGCCGGGACCTTCCTGGATCCACTGGGCCTGTCCGTGGGTGATGTGGGCTCCATTGGGGCGGCAGCAGAAGAACAAGAGGTAAACCTTGGTACCTTTGGCTCTATGGCCACTCTCTTTGCGGGCAAGATCGGTGCCTTTGCGTATCTCCTCTTTATTCTGCTCTACTTCCCCTGTGCGGCTGCTATTGCCGCCGTGTACAGGGAGACCAACCTTAAGTGGACAGTCTTTGCCGGGGCATGGACTACCGGCCTGGCCTACATGGCATCTTCACTCTTTTACCAATTGGCCACTTTTAGCCGGCATCCTGCCTCATCCTTGATTTGGGTAGGTATTGAGGTATCGGTTTTTGCCGTTATATTCATTATTATGAGGTATTTGGGTCAGGAGGACCGTGAAGCAAAATCAGCCCTTGCTGCTGCAAAGGCATAGCTTAAGGGAGAACCATTCGTCTTGAAAGGGGATGCGGTTTTTCCCGCATCCCCTGGTGGGATCATGGACTGGGTAACATCACGATGTCAAAAGCAATCATCGTAATCGGTATCCATAGGGAAGAGTTGGCATTCGGAGAACGGGTGGCGGAACTACTGGAGGAGTCCGGTATTGAGGTGCTGCGTATTGAGCAAGGTCTTTCGAGCAAAAACCCCGTTTTTGACGATCTCTTTTATTACACCACTCGGCATCAAGAAATATATCTCCAACTGCGTCAGCAAATAAAAAAAAGATATGACCTGTTAATTGACCTTCACAGCGGGATCAATGAATCAGGAGTGTGTGCGGATATTTTTTGTAAACATGTCGATCTGCTTGACTGTCTGAAGACCGTATCTAAGAAATGTTCTAATATTCGCTGTCCCTTACCTGATCCCATCCGACTTACAAGAATCATTGAGGATTCAGAAAAAATTGATGATCCGGCCGAAGAAAATGAAGAAATGGATACCAAAGATCAAGGATACCCTTTTTGCCTGACTGTGATCCCTCAGGCTGTTTGGGCAAGCAAGGACTTTATCTATGTCGGCCTTGAAATTTATCTTCCAAGGCCGGACGCTGGGACCATGGAAGACTGGCGGTTTACTGCAGAGATTGTGGAGTCTATTCTAAAATGCGACGAGTCTTTGAGGAGCAACCCGCCTGCCTGATTAGACGTTTTCTAATTGAACAATCTATTTTTGTAACCGTTCAAGGTTCAAGGTTCAAAGGTTCAGGGTTTACCGAAAATTTGAACCGTTGATTCGTGAGTTTTGAATGTAGGTTGAATTTCAAGAAAGATAACCTTGAACGGTGAACCCTGAACCTATGAACGCCTATCTATTTTCTTGCCTCTGCCAGGGCCTCATCCCATAATTCGGAAAAACGTTTCTTTCTCTCTTCCAGGGTTTCTCCTATTGCCATTTTGGCCTTATAGACGGTCTTTACAGTGCCCTTAAATGCCTGATCTAGAATATTTTTCCCGTCTTCTTCCGCCCCGGACTTCTTGCCAAGCCGGTAGGCAAGGTAACCTGCTCCCGCAACGGATAGAAGACCTATCGGACCAGTAGATCCCACGTAATAAACTGGATGTGCCATGTGTATAGCTCCTTATGCTTTTGTCGGTTTTTCTGCCAATGCCTTCCCTGAAACCTCTGATTTACTTTCCTCTGCTTCATGCTTTCCTGCATTTTTGCCGGACTTGTACAAAAAGTAACCGGCAGTACCAAGAATTAACCAGCCAACGGGATTTGATAGCAAAGGCACACAATGCATGGTTTTTCTCCTCTTTTATCATTAGAATTAAGGTAAGGTAGAGCTTAAAATTGGGTATGTCAACCGGTGCGTTTGCTTGCTGCTCGGCCTGTTTCCCGCAGACCTCCCTTTAGGGTACAATACTTTTCTGACGATCTTCAAAGATAAGAATCCATACTGATTACTCGACATCGTACGAAACCGGGAATGTAAGCTTATTGACTTTGTGACGCATTTAGTATATTTCTTATTTTAAATTCAAGCCGTTGACGGTCTTGATCTATCATTTCATCACCTTTCCCTGAAACTGCAACCTGCAACACATCACATTCCAATAATCGCATTGACTGCCAACGCAATGAAGGGCGACCTGGAACGTTGCATAGAGGCAGGGATGGATGACTATTTATCCAAGCCCGTTCGGCCCCAAATTCTTCAGGAAACCATCAAAAAATACCTGTGTGAGGTTGCCGGTTTCGCGTGGACTGCGTGGCCGACTTCACTGGAATAGGCAATTTGACAAACTCGCCATCAATAGGCTGCCAGGATCGCCATTATTGACATGCAGATGCCGGGCATGGACGACTACCTCGCCAAGCAGTTATCGCCCAAGGCGCTGGCCGATGTGCTGGAGAAGTGGTTGTAGGCCGGAAATACCGCAACCCGCTCCGAGTTCCTGATAAATGCAGATCAACGTGTTGATCCTGTAAATGCCGTCAACAAGTTGTTGTTAAATGTTTTCAGTATTTTAATCTTGTTTATGTGACATACTGACAGATGCAAGAGATCTCTAGCGGATAATCCGGGATAGCTGTCGATCAGATGGCGGGCGTGGACAACTGTTTCTGAATTGATCGGAATAACGCGATCAACACCTTGCGTGGCAAGTTCCAGGGCGGCATCAAGGGTCTCTATTCGACCTACAGGCAGATACACATGCAACAATTCCTGCAGTACTTCAGCGGAAGTCACGAGTGTGCTCCCCTTTTTTCTGGATTTCAAAAAGAAATTCTGAGCCTCTTCTCTCAAAGGATGCGGCCTGCCCACGGAATAAATAAAAATATTGCTGTCAACAAAAATCACGGTCTCTTTCCCGACTGGAAACCTTCCAAAATCAATCTCTTATGGCCTTCCCAATCCGGCTCGTTTCCCTGTTCTCTTCCATTACATTCCTGAAAAAATACCTTCAATGCGCCGGGATCTGTCAACGGCTGCTCTCTTTGATTCATCTCCAGCATTTTTTTCCCGGCTTCCCGCAGCCAGGCACTCAGCGATTTTGACTCTTTATGGGCCTGTGATTTGAACCTTGCCGCCTCACCTTCTTCAATTATGACTTGAACCCTTACCGACATCTGCAGGCACCTCCAATAGTAAAGTGTGTAACTACAATACATATACATTCTATTATTACACAACACAGGGATTGTCAAATCATTTTCTATAAGAATCCCTTCCGTAGCCGAAGCAGGGCTAAAGTCCTGCGCCTCGCAGCATTGCCTTATTCACAGATGCCCTTGAAATATTCAGAGCTTTTCTCTATTGAAATGTGGTGGATTTTGTCCCTGGTCACTTGCCGGAAGATCTTCTTGAGCTCGCGGCCGGCTATCCTTTTTCAATCAATCTGTACGATATAGGGGACATTGCCAATTTAGAGGCATTTGCGCTCTTCTTAA
>DFBQ01000196.1:0-3741 GCA_002367355.1 Deltaproteobacteria bacterium UBA3076
ATAAGTTGAGGACGCATTTCTCCATGGCATTCCGGGCAATTTCTCTTTTTTAACAAGATCATACGCTCACTTCTCTCATTTCTTTCGAATTTGGAATTTTGTCCAATATCGACTATCAGGGACGTACGCTGTAACAACTACCGGTTCTTCTCGAAAGGAGTATTCAACAACAATATGAACGGGGAGCTTGTCTTCCTGTAATTCAGCATACATGAGTATTCTCTGACGTTCAGAGTATTCTTCAACTACCTTCCCATGAATGGCGACCCATTCTAATTTCTTGACGGTATGCGGTTCAATCCCATCTTTTCTGGCTTCAATAATCGCATGGTCACTCACCGCATATTCCCCGTTCCGGAACTTTTCTCGAATATCCTCAATATGTTCCATGTCAGTTACGAGTTTGTCAAGTATTCATCCAGCATCATTCGGGACATATTTTCATCGTCTTTGACAAAGCGTATCGTAATAAAATCACCAAAGCGGTGTGTCCGAATTCTGAATCCCGACAGTCAACTCCTTTGCAATCGACTTTGCCTTCTCAACCACCTGGTTTTCAGTCTCTCCTTTCCTGAAGCGGAGCGTTATGCCAGTGGCAGCAATAGGCTTACCAGCTTTATCACAAATGGGCGCAGTTACGTCCAGATTGTCCCCTTCTTTTAAAACGACAGTTTTGTTGGTCTTCAATACCTCAAGGTCCTCAGGATCAGAAAAAGACCCTATCTTTTCCTTGATATTGCAGGCAATGATTCTGCTGCTCTTTGTACCGGCAGGCACTGCATGGATAGTAAGCCTTACTATGTCAGGATACTTTGCCACTGTGTTGTCAACAAGGGTCTGGGCCTCTCTGAACTGGTCATCTCCGCTTGCACAGGATTCCCTGACCATGCCCACATGGAAAAGAAAAGCAATGACAAATAGATTGATAATTATCCCTTTGGCCCAAAAACGTCCTTCAGCCATGATTATAATCCTATCTCTCTCAAACACCTTTTCCGTTCCCCTGTTTCAAGCTCATTTCTGATTTTGCTCAAAATGCCCCAGATGCAAGACGTAAGATTTCCGAGAAACGAGGCTTACTTAGGCTACGTCGCAGAGACAAAGCAATCGAAGCAACGCGGCAGATGGAGTATTTTTAGAGGAATCATTTCTCGATTAGAGCAAAACACGGCAGCTTCACCATTGCCTCTTCCGGGTCATCAGTGAATATCCTTATCTCTCCGGCCATCCTGCCGGCAGGGCTGTTCTTTTGTACATGAACGGTGAGTGCGTATTCCTTTCTCCGCACCAGTTCCTTCACATCGACAGTCAGATACGGAAGATTGCTCTCTGCCTTCACGACGCCAAACTCTGCCCCATCACGACGGATAATCCTTGCTTCAGCCGATCCTCCCATTCCCTTTTTTATGACTCCGAAAGAGAGCATGCCCGGCTCTGCTTTAATCATTCCCAGGATGCGGGCCCATACCGGGACATCCACTCTCGGACGTCCTTTCACGTTCGTATGCAACGTGATCACCTCGGCCAAGGGACCAACAGGTAAGTTCTCAGAAAGCAACGTAGCTTTTACCTCAAAACCCTGACTGTTTTCTTCTTCAAACCTGGCGAGATCCATATCTAAATACTGAGGATCTGCCTCAACCCTGCTTATTTTCAAAGGCATGGCCTCTAATTGATAGACCTTGACCTGCCTGGTTATGTGCTCGCCCTTATTGACGTTCCCGAAAGACATGCCTTCAGGAAGCACGGCGATCATGGTCTTTACTACCCCTTTGATCGTAAGCTCAACCTCAGGTTCTGACGGATCATTTGAAAAAACGTAAACCTTTTTCTCCTGGCTCCCTTCGTAGCGCCTGGTCTTGAAGACCGTAGGCAATACAGCCTGCTTACCGGGATCTATCCGGGAAGAAGAGACAAGAGCGGCCGTACACCCGCAGTCTGTATCGACCTTTTCCACAACCAGCGGCTCAGTGCCCATATTACGGAACGTGAAGCTATGCCGGATCTCCTGACGCTGCCCTGCTACACCAAAATCATAGACAAGCTCATCAAATGATATCTTTGGACCGGAAAGGGCCGCTGGAGCTGCCTTGGGTCCAGCGACCAGCGGCTCTTTGCCCTTCAGGTGGCAGGCAGCGAGCAGACTGAGCCCGATCAATGCAAAGAAAACAAAACAATAGACACTACTATTTCGTTTCACTTAACGACCTTAACCTTTAGACTTCTGACTCCGATCTGGTCCTTGAAGCTGGCCAGATTGACCGTCAGGATATGTTCTCCGGCTTTAACGTCCGTTACATCCCAGACCCAGTTATATGGTGTATATCCGGCTTCATCCTCGGCATAAAACAGCCCATCAAGAAAGAACGTAATTTCGTATCTCTGTTCTGTCAAAAAAGACTCTGTTTCACCGAGTTCCACACGAACCAGAATCCTGCCTTTTAAGACCGGTATGCCGTCATCGCCCACTTCCCGAACATGTGGCAGAGTTACATTGATTGAGGGCGCGTAGTCCTCTGTCCTGGGCCGCGTATAGTGGAGAGAGATTGGGAATTTGGGTTTCAGAACCCGGGGATGTTCCGGTTTTTGCGGCCGTTTTTTGTCTAATACGGCCTGCTTGTACTGCCTATAGCCGATTGTTTTATTGCCGTATGTGATAACCGTATTTTCAGGCAGGGTAAAGTACGTAATTACCATTTTGGACTTGGGGTTGCGGGTCAGATCCATGAGATTGTTCTCATCCATCCCATTCCAGTATTCCGTGATCTGTCCAGCCACCCGGGGTTTCCAGTCCACAAGGGTCTTCAAGAGAGGCCCGCCCTTGGTGCCTATCCTGATATTGACCCGTCCCATCTCGGGCATTTGATACACTACGGTCTGTGTCTCAGGCTGGATCTCCGACTTCAGGACATCCTTGCTTTCACCCCCAGAGAAGGTCGCCGGATCGTAAACATGCCGTGTGCCGCGAAGGTCCTCCACGTCTATGGTGAAGTAATAGGCCTCGTCAGGCACTACAGACCCAGTCGAGTCGCACCCATCCCAGACAACCGTGTGCTTACCGGCCTTCTGCTTGACCTTTTCCAGCAGTGTCTTTACCAGGCCGTTATCCGGGTCATAAACATGAACAGTTACCGTTGCATCATCCTTAATTTTATATGAAAGCGCCACATCTTCATCCAGAGAGGGATTAAATGAGGACTTTGAACATGTGAGGGTTGTCACAAATTCTGTCAGCCCTGTCTCTTTTTTGATACTCTGGGGCAAAGGCGATGTTTGCACTTCTACTGGTGCTATACCAGGGGGATTTTTGTTGATCTGAGATGTGGGCGCCTCCTTGGCCTTGTTCGGCTGGATTGTAGTCTCTGCACATATGTCTTTTTCAAGACAACTGCCTGGAAATGCTGACAAGATCAGCAAAAATATGGTCGCTATCGCGACTAATTCCTGTTTCAATCCAAACCTCCTGTGAGAGAGCAGAATTTCAGGTCACTTAACACCTAAATTGAGCGGTTAGCCTTGAGCGGTTAGCTATTAGTTTAATGACTACAGAATGTTTTACTATTACAAACGTAACTTCTCAAAAAATCCGGGTAAGATGTCTGGATTCCTGCTTTCGCAGGAATGACGGGCAGTTACATCCAAACGTCATTCCGGCGAAAGCCGGAATCCAGTGAATAGTCGTAAAATGTAATCTACCCTACCTTATTGAGAGGTTACTTACAAACTTTCACCCATTGGGTG
>DFBQ01000196.1:3773-5321 GCA_002367355.1 Deltaproteobacteria bacterium UBA3076
AGCTAATCGCTCAACTTAGGTTATCACTTTATCACCACGTTACGTCTTTGTACGAAATTACCTGTCCGGGAAAAGGCACGAACCTCTTGAAATTATCAGAAACCAGGTCCTTGATCCATATTTCACTTTGCCCCGACCGGGTGGAGACAAAGGCCAACTTGCTCCCGTCAGGAGACCAGGCCGGAGATGTGTCAGAATGGGTATCAGTGGTTATGGGTTTTAAGGTGCGATTTACAATATCGTAAATGTAGATGTCAAAATTGCCACTGAGATCTGAAGAAAGGGCCAGACGACGTCCATCCGGAGACCAGGCCGGGGTTTCACATGCGGAGTTCGTCAGGATCAACTGCCGAGCGTTTTTCCCGAATCGGTCAGTCACCCAGACTTCCTGGAGCATCCTGTCGCACGGATTGGAGCAAAGGACATTTATGTAGGCCATGTGCTCCCCGTTCGGGGACCAGCATGGATAAAACTGTTGAGAGCGCTGACCCAAAAACAAGCGGGATTTACCGGTCATAATGTCCAGAAGATACAGGTCCGTGTCGTCAGGTACGTCCTCGGAAAAATGCACATATAGCACGTTTTGTCCATCCGGCATGAAGGCCGGTTGCACATTGACGCCGTTTAACGTTTTCAGAAAAACGTCTTTCTCGGCAACCAGATCGTATCGATGGATATGGCCGTCGCTTGTGGAGTAGACGATCGAATTCCTGTCTTTGGACCAGGACGGATCTTTTTCGTCATAAGGTGTGTCTGTCAGACGCTTCAGTCCTGTCCCATTGTCCGAAATAACCAAAAGGTCCCAACTTCCTTCGAGGTAAGCCACGAAGGCAAGATGTAACGAAGGCGAGAAAGGCTCAGTCGCATAGGTTTCCTGGGCATGCAGGGGTAAAAAAAGGCATGCAAAAAAGAAGAAAAGACCAAGAAGGGATCTATCGAAAGCCATCGGACAATGACATTGACGGATTCTCCATGAAGGGAGGTTCATATTCATGGGAATATTACAGTCTCATGTCACCCACATTACTCCCTTGTCACTCCCCTGCCTCTGGAACACCACGAATGCCGTAGTTCTGGAGTAATTGATCATACTGGAGGGAAAGGTCTTCCGCCTGACTTCTTGAGTCTTCAATTTCCTGCTTTAACTCCTGGTGCTGGCTCAGGTAGGCATCTATCTCTGACTTGTTGTCATCTGCAAAGGCCAGATGATCCTGTAACGTAATCCCATAAGAATCAAAAAGGGCTTCCATTCTTTCCACAAACTCCTTCTTGGCTTTGGCCTCTTTGAAAAGAAAAGTGGGCTTGTCGCTGCCGAATTCGTTTATGAGGGAGATTACGGTTGTCAGATGAGTCACATTCTCCCGGTAGATGCCCTTGGAGATTTGGCAGGAGGCTGAGGGCGCAAGAGCCTCGGCTTGGCAAAACGTGGGAAACAAAAGTGCCACAAAAAAGATCGAAAATCTTATGACTCGCTTTTTTTTTCTCTGTTTTCTGTGCATTTTTACCTCCATTGCTTAAACAGATACTAACTCGACAGCCCGGTAGGTT
>DFBQ01000127.1:0-12578 GCA_002367355.1 Deltaproteobacteria bacterium UBA3076
CTCACTATGGGTCTGGCGACTTTGCATCCGGTAATGCCGGAGGGAATCGGTGCGATATTCTTTGTCCATGTGGCGCTTATAAGTACTCTGTTTGCGTATTTCCCCTTCAGTAAATTGATGCATGCCGGGGGCGTGTTCCTCAGCCCGGGGAGAAATTTGGCAAACACCAACCGTGCCAAGATGCATGTCAATCCATGGGAATACCCTGTCAAAATCCATCCCTATGAAGATTATGAAAATGAATTCAGAGAAAAAATGAAAGAAGCCGGAATACCAGTGGAGAGGGAATAGAAAATGGCGAAGAATCCTGAATACTATGAGTCGCTGAATATTGATTATAAACCGCCTCGTGGCAACTGGATGGATCGTCCTGTTGATATCAAGAAAGGTATTTATTGCTATCCAGCCAGACCGGTTGTGTTGGAAAATGTCGGGATGAACGATCGAAGCGACTGGGGAAAGTACTGGGTAATCGAAGACGAGGACTGGGAACTCCCTGATGACTGGAAGGAGCGGTTTCTCAATAAAATGAGGGACATGCTCGGCAAGTATCGTACGTTTAAGATATATATGGATATTTGTGTCAGGTGCGGTGCCTGTGCGGATAAGTGTCATTATTTCCTCGGCAGCGGAGACCCAATGAACATGCCTGTTATGCGGGCGGAGTTGTTGAGATCGATATATAGGGGCGAGTTCACTAAAATGGGTAAGATGCTGGGGCGCCTTGTAGGTGCAAGAAAGCTTACTAAAAAAGCGTTAAAGCAGCTCTGGTATTATATGTTTCAGTGCAGTGAATGCCGTCGATGCTCGGTCTTTTGCCCTTATGGGATAGATACTGCGGAAATCACCATTATGGGCAGGGAGATTATGAACGAACTCGGTATGAATATCGCCTGGGTTCAGGAGTCGGTTTCAAAATGTATTCATACCGGTAATCACCTCGGCCTCCAGCCCCAGGCATATAAAGAGTGTATCGATGCCATGCTGTGGGATATTGAGGATAATGTGGGCATCAAATTCGAACCCACTTTCAATAGAAAAGGTGCGGAGATCCTCTTTGTTACCCCATCGGGCGATGTGTTTGCCGATCCGGGCATATTCACTCTTGCGGGTTATTTGATGCTCTTTGAACATCTCGGTCTTGATTACACATGGAGTACCTACGCGTCCGAGGGTGGGGATTTCGGTTACTTTACCGCTAATGAAATGGCAAAACGTATGAACGGCAAGATATACGCTGAGGCCAAACGTTTAGGGGTCAAGTGGATCTTGGGCGGTGAATGCGGCCATATGTGGCGGGTCCTGAACCAGTATATGACCACATGGCACGGTCCCATAGACTTCCTTGAGGAGCCGGTGTCCCCCATAACAGGGACAAAGTTCGAGAATGCCAAGGCCCATAAGATGGTTCATATCATGGAGTTTACGGCCGACCTGATCAAAAACAACAAACTCAAACTTGACCCGAGCCGTAACGATCAGCTCAGGGTTACGTTCCATGATTCCTGCAATCCTGCCAGGGGTTTGGGAATGCTTGAAGAGCCTCGTTATGTCATCAAGAATGTCTGCAACCACTTCTACGAAATGCCTGAGAATACCATCAGGGAGCAGACTTACTGCTGTGGGAGCGGGTCCGGTCTGAATGCCTCTGAGAATATGGAACTTCGGCTGAGGGGCGGCTTTCCAAGGCAGAATGCTCTCAGGTACGTGGCGGACAAGTACGGGGTAAACATGCTTGCCTGTATGTGTGCCATTGACAGGGCGGCTTTACCCCCGGCGGCCCAATATTGGAATCCGGATGTCGGAGTCTGCGGAATTACCGAGTTGGTGGCCAATGCCCTGATCATGGACGGAGAAGGCCCGAGGACACATAATATACGCGGCTTCGAGATCGCAACATGGGAACCGGAACCATAATCAGTGTTCGGGGAAGAGACAATAGTACTACGCGAGGAAGAGATCCCGGGTAAGGAGGAACAAGAGGATGTATGACGCTTGGAAGATCTTAGTAGGGCTTGCTATCTTTTTGGGCCTGTTTACTTTCGCATTCTGGATGAATGCGGTGAATGCTGGGAGTGTGGGAAAGGCCGCTCCCGTGCCTGAGCCGAAGATCGACACGCCGGAGATCAAGAAAATGCCCGAGGCCGAAAGGAAGTGCGTAGAGGACAAACATTTTATGCGGACTACGCACATGCAGCTAATTAATGACTGGCGTGATGAGGCCCTCAGGGAGAATAACAGGGAGTATATCAACGAGAAGGGAGTAAAGTACGTTATCAGTCTTCAGAATACGTGCATGAAGTGCCATTCCAACAAGAAGGAGTTCTGCGATAAGTGTCATGACTATGCAGGGGTTTCGCCTTACTGCTGGGACTGTCACATAGTGCCGGCAGAAGAACCAAAAGAAGAGCCAAAAGGGGAAGAGTCGTCATGAGCATGGATAGAAGACAATTCATAAAGATAGCCGGGATGTCTACCCTATTCGGCCTGGGGGGCAAGGGTGCGTTTGAACTTCTCCGCCCTGGCGCGCTTGATGCTGCAGAGCACGGTCACGGCCATGGGGCACCGGCCCCTGAAGAGCCTGCAGAGGCGGCTATACGTTGGGGAATGACCATTGACGTTGAAAAGTGCTCAGAACCCGGGGTTGTTGATAAGTGTATAAAGGCCTGCCATTCTACACACAACATACCTGATTTTGGGAATTCAAAGAACCAAGTGAAGTGGCTGTGGCAGGATGACTATGAGCATACCTTTGCAGGGAATGAAAACGAATATATGGACGATCACGTGAAGGAACTTCCGTTCCTGTGTTTGTGCAACCACTGTGATGAGCCGCCCTGTGTAAGGGTATGTCCCACCCAGGCCACATTCAAGAGGCCTGATGGGGTCGTGGCCATGGACTATCACCGATGTATCGGGTGTCGATTCTGCATGGCTGCATGTCCGTATGGCTCCCGCAGTTTCAACTGGTTTGATCCCAGGAATGCGCTTAATCAGAAGGAATACAATATGGAATTCCCCACCCGGATGAGGGGAGTGGTGGAAAAATGCAATTTCTGTGTGGAAAGGCTTGCGAAGAACCAGATGCCTGCATGCGTTGAGGCTGCACCACAGGCCCTAGCCTTTGGGAACCTGGCAGACCCTGATTCCAATGTGAGGCAGATCCTGCGCAAGCGAAGTTCCATGAGGCGTAAGTTAGAACTCGGCACAAAGCCGTCAGTCTTTTATTTAGTGTGAGGATGATGCCATGATAGAAAAGGCTTTAAAGGGTGAACCTAGATACTATATGTGGTTAGTTTTTCTGCTGGGCATCATTGGTGTCGGCATGGGGTGTTGGTTCTACCAGCTCCATAAAGGTTTGGGAATTACAGGAATGGGCAGGGATATCTCGTGGGGTGTCTATATTGCCCAGTTCACATACCTGGTCGGAGTGGCCGCATCTGCTGTGATGATTGTAATACCTCTGTATCTTCACGACTATAAGAAATATGGAAAGCTGGTAGTCTTTGGTGAGTTCCTGGCCATTGCAGCAGTAACCATGTGTATGCTCTTTATAGTGGTGGATGTAGGACAGCCACAGAGGATGCTCAATGTGTTGCTCCATCCCACGCCCAACTCCATACTTTTCTACGACATGATCGTGCTGGTCGGGTATCTTTGTATCAATATAATTGTCGGGTATAATTGTCTGTTGGCCGACGCGAGTCATAGGCCGCATCCGGGGTGGGTAAAGCCGTTTATTTATCTTTCCATACCTTGGGCAGTCAGCATTCATACAGTGACGGCGTTTCTGTACGCCGGTCTTCCTGGAAGGCATTTGTGGCTTACAGCCGTAATGGCTCCCAGATTTCTTGCATCGGCCTTTGCATCCGGTCCGGCATTGCTGGTACTGGTGCTTCTTATAATAAGCAGGGTCAGCAAGTTCGATCCGGGAAGAGATGCCTTGCAGACAGTAGCCAAGACTATATGTTATGCCATGATCATAAACCTGTTCCTGGTGGGTATGGAGATATTCACAGCCTTTTACAGCAATATCCCAGGGCACATGCATCCGCTTCAATACCTGTTTGTTGGTCTGCACGGTCATGGCAAGATTGTTGCCTGGATGTGGACTGCTGCTCCATTTGCGTTTATTGGAGTGATTTTGTTGCTGATCCCGCCTGCCCGAAGGCACCATGGGATCCTGGCCTTTGCCTGTGCATCGGTATTCATAGCCTGCTGGATCGATAAGGGCGTGGCACTTGTTATCGGTGGATTCATCCCCAATCCTTTTGACAGGATTGTAGAATACTCGGCCACCTTCCCTGAGATATCCATTACGCTGGCCATCTGGGCGATCGGGGCATTGATACTTACTGTCCTTCACAAGGTTGCAATTACGGTCAGAGAGGAACAGGCCTCAACATAAGATAAAGCCTCATAAAACAGCATTAAAAGCCCGCCGGATATGGCGGGCTTTTTATTTATCCAGATACCTAAACTAATGGTTATCAAATATTTATTTTCTGCACCAAAAAGGGATATCCCTGTTGGTGCTGACGATCTTCAACGGCCTTTCTTGATCAGTGTAGGGGAAAGGCATCCTTTCCTGACCCTGGGCAACTATTTAGAGGCAATTAAGGACTTTATTATGAGGGACCATGGGAGACCTTTGACCACAGTCCTTCGTGAGCATTTAAGGAGTGATGTTGGCCCTGATAGTATCCATGAAATACTGATTCGCACTGAAAAGCATGGAGCGCTGTACCATTTGGCAAGTGTAGAGGTATTCTGCGGAGAGCGGTCAATGAAGATGTGCGTCAGCACTGCTGTTTCTGCGAATGCTAAGGCTTGGCTGAAGCATGAATTTGATCTGCTAAAATATTTGAATTCAACATCCGCCCCTCCCTATCTGCCAGTGCCGCACTTTGAGGGAGATGTCAAGGTTCGGTCCGATTATGGGAATGAATCCCTGTCCATGTTTTTAACAGAATGGTTTGAAAACTATTACGAATGGCATCTTTCAATGGATGAAAAAGGCGAAAAACAAGGGGTTTGCGTCTGGGATCTGAAAAACGGGCACTGGTTTGCATCAAATAAGGAGGCGTTTGAAATTTTCAGACAGGCCTCAAAAATCCTCACCCTTTATTATGATACCCGCGACTTTAACCAGATCTATCCATGGCATCATGCGGCCGGTGATTTCATAGTCAGGAGGAAGGATGGAATCATTGATGTAAAACTCACGACAGCCAGGAAATATGAGCCAATCATGTTATTTTCATCAAAGGATACCATCGATCCAGCGGTGGCATTAACATATTTTTTCTTGAACCTGTCAATCAGAATGCGGCTGGATAGATTGGATGGCG
This sequence comes from Deltaproteobacteria bacterium UBA3076, assembly GCA_002367355.1. Classification (GTDB taxonomy): domain Bacteria; phylum Desulfobacterota; class Dissulfuribacteria; order Dissulfuribacterales; family UBA3076; genus UBA3076. The sequence goes on from DFBQ01000127.1 coordinate 5,352, forward strand.
TGGGTGTTAGGGCCTGGGCCGATGGTTTTTCATTGAGGGCTCTAATACAAGGGTTCTTCGAGGGCTTGCGGATCATGGAGGCCGATGGCAGATACGGCCTTGGTCAGGTCAGGGACTTGCTTTCTCTGTTTAAAGGGTTTGACCAGGAAGAGCTTGCAGGGCTTTTTTATCCGCTGTTGGACATGTACGCGAAAGAAGATCCAGGGGATTTTTCAGTAATACAGGCCAACTTGGGAAGTCACACGAAAGAGCTATACGAGGTTATCCAGAGCTTTTATTTAAGAGACGATCAAATGAACATCGAACATCGAACGCCCAACGTCGAATGTTGAATAGGGAAAGCGGCTGAAAATGAACGGAAATAGCAGTTGGTTCGGTATTCGTTGGACGTTCATCTTTTAAATTCTTGAGGATGCTTTGATGGCAAAAGTATGTTAAATTAATAAATTTATGTCAGATCAAACTATAGTGTATTCAAATATAAGGAGGCGTTTATGACCCGTCCGCCGCGAGATAATTCCACCCGGCAAAATCAATTGATTAAAGATCTTGAAAAAGAGATGGAGAATAATCGGAAGTCCGTCATTGCGGCCCTCAGGCTCGGAATGGTTTACCACAATGCAGAGAGACTGGAGGATGCAGAAATCGTCTTCGAGTATGGCCTGAAATTAGATCCATTGTCTTTTGAGATACGGCTCAACCTGAGCACACTCTATTTCCAGATGGGTAGACTTGATGACGGCATAAACGAGAGCAAAGAGGCACTCAAGATTCGCCCCGAGTCTACTGAGGCCATGGCTAATATAGGTGCCGCCTACATTCATACGCAGAGATGGAAGGATGCGGCAGAATATTTCAATAAGGCCCTTGAGATCAAACCGGAAATGATTACTGTCCTGGCGAATCTCGTCACTGTCAACATGGAACTCGATGATTTGGACAGCGCCATTGCAGCCGGGAAAAAAGTCGTCAGTCTGGCCCCTAAATTTGGGGTCGCCCACAATAACCTCGCTGTTGCCTACTACTACCACGGGGATTATGACCTGTCCCTTGATCACCTTGAGAAGGCCAGAAAGATAGGATACGAGGTTTCTCCTCAGTTTGTGGAGATGGTCTCTGCCAAGGCGGAGTCAAAGAGAGAGGGAGGCTAGATCAAATCCATGGCAAGGGGAAGGAGTGCTTATAAGCCCGTCTGTCCATTCTGTGGCAGTCCCATTGATCGTCCAAAGAAGGTGGAGCCAAGGAGACTTGGAGACTTTGACTGCGGCGCATGCGAGTGTGGAGCAGTATATGTATACGATGTCACAGGGCACAATCTTGGTGCAGCCTGGGTTGAGGCAATTGGCTTTGCCTGCAATGATGACTGGGATTTGGCGTGGAGTCTTATGCCAGGAGAGGACTATCAGGATGCCTTTTTAGAGAATTATGATATTGAGTCCCACCTTGTTCAACCCACCGGCCGGACAAAGGACGACAGAGTAGTAAAGGCCGCGCTCGTCTTTATTAGAATGGCAAAAGATGTTCGTGAGGTCACACATGAGGGTGTCAGAGAGAAGCTGGAATTACTCTCAGAGCCCCGGATTTCTGCTGAAGAAAGAGATAGGGCCTATTTGGAAAGGAGATCACGTCGGTACTCCAAACAGGAGGTCAAGGCCCTTGTACAGTTAGGAGAGGTTGAAAAAATCACGGCAATGGCCCTTGAAGACCCCTTGGTTTTAAGAAAGATTCAAGGCCTTCTGTATTCAACAGATGAGATGTTGATGTGGAAGGCAATTACCACACTGGGGGCAGTAGCAGGGGCTTTGGCCACAGACAGGCCTACCCTTGTGGGTGACCTGGTCAGGAGGCTCCTTCTGGCCAGCGGCGACTCAGCAGCCACGAACTGGGGATCCATAGAGACAATAGGCGAAATAATACGTGCTCAACCTAAGATATATGGCTCATTCTTGCGGCACATACTTGGATTCATAAATGATCCGCCCTCTTGTCCGGCTGTACTTTGGGCAATTGGCCGTATTGGTGAATTATATCCGCGAGTTGTGAGGTCCAGCGAATTTTTTGGCTTATTTGCCCTGCTGAAGAATCCCGAGCCGAAGATACGGGGCCTTGCAGTGTGGGCATTTGGCCGCATGAAAGCCAAGGAGGCGTTGAAGACCATACAAGGAATGATGGACGATACCGAGGAACTCAGACTTTTTGATGGACATTCCATCATATACAAAACCGTGGGGGAGCTGGCTAGAGAGGCTGTCGAGCGTATTGAGGGCCGGTCAGCCACTGACCAGGAGTGAGATGAAATGGATGAGCAAGCGGCTTCGACTGTAAAAGAAGAGAAAGACAGGGAACTCCCCAGGGCTGAAGCCCTGTACCGGGAGGCAAAGACTATGAGTGTCCAGGGGAGGTCCCTGGATGCTATTGAGAAATTTGATGAGGCCCTTGAAATTTTTGAAGCCGCTGACGGAAAAGACGTGGAGGTTGCAAACATCTGTGAGCAGATAGGAGATCTCCGCACAATGCGGGGAAATTTCAAAGGGGCCATACCTGTCTATCAGAGGGCGCTGGCAATATGTGAGAAGAAACACGACCCTGTCAGTACTGTTTTATTGGCAGAGAAAATCATCGATCTCTACAGACAGTTAGGGGAGCTGGATAAGGCCCTTCCATACTATTTTCGAGCACTAGAGCTGGTGGAAAAGCTCGAGGATATCGGCAAGGTCGGGCTATATCTTACAGGAATAGGTGATATTTACCAAAAAAGGAATGAACTGGATAAGGCCCTGGATGCCTATAGGACTGCACATGGAATTTATCAGGACACGGCATACAGGGAGAGGACAGAGATACTTGAAAAGGGCATAAAAATAATTGAGGAGGCCATGTCGGCCGGGGCTTCTAAGTAGTGTCTGAACGAAAAGGCCGTTCAGACCAGACACAATTTTGAATTCTAAATTTTGAATTTTGAATTAAGAAAGGAGTATGGCAGCCATAGGCCACCGTCTTTTGCCACGCTCATTACCTTCCAACGCTACAGAGAGTTCGTAGAGCCTTCTTTGCAGGGGTTCCAGATTAAGGGCAGGATAGGTTTTTCCTTTCTCAAAGCCGGAGAGTCCGCATACATGGCTTTTATTACCGATCACTGTGGGAATCCCATAGGTGCGGCAGTTAATGGGCCGGGTCTTATAACAGACGCACTCTCCGCTGTCAGTCAACAGAGGGCACCTTATACGGGCAAGTGAGAGGTCGGCCTTGGCGGTGATTAACTGGTCCCAGGACTTGAGTGCTTTTTTTGCAATGTTCAGGGCAGCGCGTCTCTGCTTTCTATCAAGGGAATCAAAGTGTTGGCGAATGTACAGTGCTTCTATTAACGAAACGTCAAATACTGCATAGCAGCAATCAGTACACCCCTTTTTGCAGCGCACTTCCTTGCTGTAGCGTTTCTGTACATCCGCTGCTGCCCTGTCAGCAAAGTCGAATAGATTTTCAAGGTCTTTAAACATTGACTAATAATTGCCTATGGTTACGAAAATTTAAACCACAAAAACAGATCATTGAGCGATTAGCCTTTAGCGGTTAGCTATTAGTTTAATGATTACAGGATGTTTTACTATTACAACCACTTTTCAAAGCTAAACGCTAATGGCTAACAGCTAATCGCTTAACTTAGGTAACAACAATACAATACAGGAAGTATATTTACTATGGAATCAGAAAAAAAAATTGAGTCCTGCGTACGATGCGGCACATGCTGCGAAAAGGGTGGCCCTACCCTGCACTCTGAGGACAGGATTTTTCTCCAAAAGGGCGTTCTAAGACCAACACACCTCTTCACCATGAGGGCCGGGGAGCTGGCATATCATCCCCTCGAGGAGAGGCTCATAGAACTCTCGGATGAGATGATCAAGATAAAGGGCAAAGACGGATCAATCGCTTGCACATTCTACGATGCAGATCACCAGACCTGCGCCATTTATGAGGACCGTCCTTTGGAATGCCGGGTCCTCAAATGCTGGAACACAGCGGAAGTTGAAGGGCTCTTCATGAAAGACCTTCTATCCCGTCTCGATCTCTGCCCAAAAGGCTCTGCCGTTGCAGACCTGATCTCCGCCTATGAGAGGAGCTTTCCTCCAGGTCGGGTGTACGGCCTTTTGAGTGAAGCAGGTTTACAAGAAGGAACTCAACAGAGCAGCCCTGAAATAGAACAGATGGTTTCAACCGATGAGGTCTTCCGCCAAAAGGTAGTTGAGACGCTGGGGCTTAAAGAGGACGAACTTGAGTTTTTCTTCGGACGTCCGGTCAAGTCCCTCGTTGCAGGTATTCATACCCTGATGGATCACAAATTGGAAAATTCATGATTTTGTAAACGAAGAACCAATAACAAAAAGGCCTCCCATAACATAGGAGGCCTTTTATCTTAACTGAGGACAGCAAAGCGGGCTTATTTAATTTATGGCCCGCTTGCTGTTTTATGTCTATCTATCTACTCTTTTTCTTCTTCGTGGAATGTGGCTGTCTCCTTCGCGCTGGCACCCTTTAGGCTGTAAAGAGTAGTGCTCCCCGAAGACCAGTACTCGACCTTTTCTTCCTGGACCAGTGCGCTAGCCGCTTTTTTTATCTCGCGCAACTTGGCATTCTCATCTGCCTTGCACAAGTCTTTAAAATACATCTTTGGCTTGAATTTTGATTTTTTGGCCATAAAATCCAAGATTTTCTTTTTTAGTTCTTCTATGTCCGCTGCCATAATAGTTTACCTCATTAATAACCTGCTTCCTTCATCAGTTTGTCAGTATGAGAACTCCACTTGAACTGCGTGGTTGTATGATATGTATCATATGCAAGACGGTAGTCGTCAATAGACTTCTCCGTGAAGGGTAATTGACACTGCTCAAAGAAGCGCTCCCAACCGACCCTTGCTGCCCAATCCCCGAGGCGCTCATACTTGTTAGCGCCTTTCGAATAGGCCTCAACAATGTTTCTGACGATCTTGCATACACTCTGGAAACGCGGCAACTCATTGGGAATATACGGAACAATCAGTTTTGAGAACGTGGGTTGAGTAATGCGGTTGGAGATCTTTCCGCCAGCCAGGATGGCGACGCCATCGCCCTCTTCATCAGCCAGAGGCATGGCCGGGCACATGGTGTAGCAGTTACCGCAGAACATGCACCTTGGCTCATTCACTCGTACCGTCTTGACTTCCTTGCCGTCCGGGAGCGTTACCTTGGCAGGCTTGATCGCTGCAGTAGGACAGGCAGCTATGGCCAACGGCACCTCGCAGACGCCGGTGATGCGGTCGTCCTCGACAAAGGGAGGCTTTCTGTGGATGCCTAATAGAGCTATATCCGAGCAGTGGACTGCGCCGCACATGTTGAGGCAGCAGGCCATGGAAATGCGCAGCTTGGCCGGCAGCTTATGGCTATTCCAGTACTCAAACATGTTATCCATCACGGACTTTACCATACCGGATGCATCTGTAGCCGGGGTATGACAGTGTATCCAGCCCTGGGTGTGGACGATATTAGTTATTCCTGCACCGGTGCCTCCAATAGGGAGCTTGTATGATCCGCCGGGATGCTTGAAATTGTTAAGGAATTCCATCAGGTCCTTTAGGGTCCCCTCGTCCGTGACGTGGAACTCAAGGCTGTTCCTGGTGGTCCAGCGGCATATGCCCTCAGTGAACTTGTCTGCAATATCCCCGATCTCGCGGAGCAGGTTGGTGGTGATCAACCGTGGAGTGGCGCAGCGTACTACCCACATTACATCACCGGTCTCACTGGTATATTTGATCACACCAGACTGGACGAACTCGTGAGTGAGCCACTTGCCGTAGTTCTTTTTGATCACCTCAGGGAAAAACTGCTCATAGTGAGGCGGACCCTGGTCTGTAAGGCGGCCTGCCATGGGTTTTTGGGGATTGTACTCCCTGTCGGCAAGCTCGGGGTCATAGGGTTTATCCAACAGCTCTTGTATATTGTAGCCGGGATCATCTTTATACATTGAAGTATCTATCATTATCTTTACCTCCTGTTAAACTTGATTAAGCAAGATGCCTTGCACGGAAATCCGCCAGATCGCGCTTCCATCCACCTGGTACCTCTTCCTCTTTCCAGAAAGGATACGGGTTGGACCGAGGTTCCCTTACGTGCTGTGGAATAGGTTCGCGCCCGAGTATATCGACAATGTAATGTGAAAGACCCTGACGCTGGATAAGCTCACCAAGTCTCTCCCGGTTTTTTCCTTCTTCCATCCACCAGTCCCACATCAGATCGACAAAGTCCTTGAACTCTTCATAGGGGTATTCCATCTTAATAAATGGGATGATTAGGGTGGACATCTGGGCACCTTCAAGGATCGGTGCCTTTGCCCCGTTCAGGATCGTGGCGCCACAATCCACACCGGGACGCAGGGCATTAGGCATGACATTGATGCAGTGCATGCAGCGGACACACTCGCGATCGTCGATCTTGAGCTCGTTTCCGTCCATATACATACATCCGCTGGGACAGAGATCAATGACCTCTTTCTGTATGTCGAATGTACCCCAGTCACGGTCTGAGAAGGCACCAGCATTGGGTGCTATTTCCCCGCCTATATAGGCCTGGACCGCTTTCTGGTCTATACGGATATTGTCTCGCCATGTTCCGATAATAGATGTACAGGAACGGGCAATTGCCGCCACGCAGTCATTTGGACAGCCGGAGATCTTGAACTTGAACTTGTAAGGAAATGCCGGACGATGGAGTTCGTCCTGATAAGTCATGGTCAGGTCGTAGCAGATGGCTTGTGTATCCAGGCACGAATATTCGCAGCGGGCCTTGCCCATGCAGCATGCCGGCGTCCTGAGGTTGGATCCGGATCCACCAAGGTCCATGTCAAACTGGTGGCTCAGGTCGTAAAAAGTGGGCTCCAAATTGTCGGTTGAGGTCCCGATAAGGATCATGTCGCCTGTTGAGCCGTGGAAGTTGGTTACGCCGCTTCCGCGGTGATCCCACATATCACAGAGCTTGCGCAGGAACCTGGAAGTATAAAACTTGCTGGCCGGCTGGTTGACACGGAGGGTGTGAAAATGGGCGATGGTAGGGAACTGTTCAGGGGCATCCGAGTAACGCCCGATAACCCCGCCACCATATCCAAAGACACCTACAATACCACCATGTTTCCAGTGTGTCTCCTTGTGCACATAAGATAGCTCTAACTGCCCAAGAAGATCGTAGCAGCACTGGACGCCGC
>DFBQ01000127.1:12610-14097 GCA_002367355.1 Deltaproteobacteria bacterium UBA3076
TAACATATCCCTTTTTGGCACTCAAAACAGTACCAACACAAAAAAATGAATCATCATTCGGCAAAGTACAAAAAAATTCTACAACTGGGAATCTGTATAATATCTTTTTACTTCATTTGTCAACCCCAAAATATCAGTTAAGATTCAGGCATTTCTTTCTTTATTTCCTTGAGTTTTATCTGAAAACAGGGAATTCTTTTCATTAATAAATTGATGATTTCGTAAAAATACGACAAAACAGAAATCATATACAAGATTTAGTATAATGCTATTGCTAAGATACCAACATACTGTATGTAAAATCGGTAAGCGTTCACAGGGCACCGCATCTGCTTTGTTGTCGGGCACTTGAAGTACAGGGAGTACGTCTGCGTACCNNGCCTCGCATCTGCAGCACCCTGTAAACGCTTACAGTTCGGTGGGTTGCGGTAAAACGGGGGGCGTTGTAACCCCGTGAACGGTTACTAAAATCGCTTGTCAGGATTTTACAAGACCATCATGCATTACGAAAGGGGGGATTATATCATGAGGATAACTTTTTTATTTAACCGAATAGCCATTCAGTATATTATGTTTTATGGAAGTAACCGTTTATGGGTTCAGGGGTTCAAATGAAATACTGCGATTTGCATACACATACCACGGCATCGGACGGTTCTGATTCACCTGCTGAAGTAATACAGCTTGCCGTAAACTCAGGTCTTGCAGCAATTGCGGTCACCGACCATGATACTGTGGCAGGTTTTCCGGAGGCCCTTGAGGCATCTGAGAAACTTGGAATAGAGATACTCCCCGGTGTGGAACTGAGCGTTCGGATATCACATGGCACCCTGCATGTCCTGGCCTATCTATTTGATCCGGGTTCACCTGCATTAAACGAGGTATTGAAACAGGTCCAATCCGCAAGGGCCACCCGAAATCCTTTGATTCTGGAACGTCTTAAGGACCTTGGCTGTCCGATATCCTGGAGTGAGCTGGAGGAAATGGGCAAAGGGGGGCAGATCGGCCGCCCGCACATTGCAAGGGCCATGGTGAATCGAGGTTATGTAAAATCCACGAATGAGGCCTTTGTCCATTATCTGAAAAAGGGCGCCCCTGCTTATGTTCCAAAGTCCATCCTCAGTCCGGAAAAGGCAATAACTACCATACATAAGGCCGGAGGTCTGGCGGTCCTGGCCCATCCCATGTCACTTGAATTTGGAACTCCCGCACACCTGGATGAGCTTGTAGCAAAGTGGACAGAGCAGGGGCTTGACGGCATCGAATGTTACTATAGCATGCATAGCAAGGAGCTAATCAATCTGTCTCTGTCGCTTTGCAAGAAGTATGACCTGGTCCCCACCGGCGGTAGCGACTATCATGGCAAGGCCAAACCAAAAATAAAGGTGGGTAGAGGCACCGGAGGACTCAGAGTGCCGTATAGCTGTGTTGAGGCCCTTAGGGAGAGGAAGGAGAAGAAAGACAGGTAGAAGGTGGAAGGTGGAAGG
>DFBQ01000127.1:14259-14816 GCA_002367355.1 Deltaproteobacteria bacterium UBA3076
ATTGTCTTGGGATCAATCGGGGACGCCACTACCCTGGTTCCCATGCTGGCCTCTGACGCCACGTCGCACCAGATCGCAGGCCTTATTTATAACGGCCTGGTTAAATACGACAAGGACCTCAACCTGGTGGGGGATCTGGCTGAGTCATGGACAATCTCTCCTGACGGACTCACCATCACCTTTAAGCTCAGGAAGGGTGTTAAATGGGAAGACGGTGAGCCGTTTACCTCTGAGGATGTGCTCTTTGGCTTTGAGACCATCACAGCCCCAGGCACCCCGACTGCCTATGCGGGCGATTTTCTGGAGGTCGAAAATGCCGAAGCACCTGACCCTTATACCTTTAAGGTGACGTACAGGGAGCCATTTGCCCCTGCCCTGAGTTCCTGGGGGAATTTGGTTGTGCTGCCAAAGCACCTGCTGGATGGAAAGGACATCACAAAGAGTCCCATTGGGCGAAACCCTGTCGGCTTGGGTCCATACAGCCTTTCAGAATGGAAGACCCAGGAGCGCATAGAGCTGAAGGCAAATCCCATCTATTTTGAAGGACGGCCTTATCT
>DFBQ01000070.1 GCA_002367355.1 Deltaproteobacteria bacterium UBA3076
TCAATTACGTCCCCAATTTTCCCCTATAAAGCAAGTAGGGATTGTCAAGGATAGCCTGGTCTGAGCAATCGATGTTCGCCGCTTTCCTTTCTTCTTGAACGTATATTACAGTTGCCTGATCACGGCTAAGCTCGAACCGACTTATCAGATTGAGAAGGGCCCGGCGCTCGGATGGAAGGCGTTTCCATTTGGCCTGAATGGTCGCCCCGATTCCTCGTGCAAGATCGCTCGGAAGGTTTTTCTTTGGCTCACGGAGAACCTGATCAACCAGGGGCCATGGATCAGCGTTTTCTCCGACTTTCCCAAATGCCGACCGGGCTACAAATGTACCAAGATCGATGCCGAACGCACAAAGCGCAGCCCCAAGACCAGGACACGGCCCCCGGGCTTTCCACAGCTCGCTGACCCGGTGATCAATCCAGGTCAGGCATCGATCCCATGGACCTGATAAAACTCCGCGTGCTTTCCGGAGGGATTCCGCGCACGACAAGAGACTCGCAATGGCGGCGTCATGGGTCACGAGTTGAGAGGCGTGCGAGAACTCAAGAAGCCGATCGTCCGGAGAGAAGGCGGCAATAGATGCCGGATCGAAATCCGGATCATCGACCGCCATTTCCATGGCTGCGTAGTAAGGTAGAAGAAAACCATCCTTGAAGTCCGGGCGAATAGAATGCTGTACCATTCGCTCCCACAGCACGGATCGGAGTTTTCCTTTAAGATTCTTGGTGGTGTACTCGTACTCTACACATGGCGATACATGAAGCACCCGACCAATACCGATCAGGATGCGTCTTGCCCCTGCATCCTCCACGAAGGGTACCTGTTTGGCATAGAAGAAGCACAAAGATTGCTCCGGCTTGAGATGATTGCAGAAGCAATCCAGAAGCACCTTTTGGTTGTCCCGGTTCTGTATCCATTGAGTAGGAAAGCCCAGATCGGGTTCTCGCTCGGCCTGTACGTCAAGCCCGTATGTTTCGCCAAATTTTTCCATGTCCTCCCGGAGCATCCAAGCGAAAGGTACTGCTGGAGCGGAGTAGGCCGGGTGACGTAAAGCGGTCGGAGCGAAATGCCCGTGGCTTTCCTCTGACGTGCGTTTGTAAGGGTGGTTAGCGATACGTGTATAGTCGAACGGAGACATGAATGCGACTCGTTCCGCCACACAGCAGGGCCACTTCTCTTGAGGCAAATCTGCCAATGACTGGCCAGCAACTGCTTCTTCAGCGGCGTCATTCCTTTCTTGCCCAATCCGATTAAGTTTGAGGCACGATCCATTGAGGCGAGGGTTCGCGCAGACGCAGCCGTCCCACCCTGTGTCGTGCCAGGGAACTCGAATCGAGATATGTTTCTTCGCAAACGTCATGACTCATCCTGTTCTTGAAGCCTCGAGGATCGTTTTGATATCGTGATAATGGGTCTCGACAAACCGAATGCTCGTGTCCAGTTCTCCCAGGCGCAAAGGAACCTCAACCCCCTCCGTATTTATCAGTGCGTTTTTCATGTCCACCATCGCCCTTTCGTCCTGCTTAACAAATTCTTTGTACATCGCTGCGCACAACGGACACAGAGCCAGGAACTGCGCTTCGTGCTCCTTGGTGAAATGATCTCTGGAAAGCGCCTCCACAGCTTCGAAATAGTGTTCACCATCGCGCTTTCTAAAAGGCATCTCTTCCTTGCAGACTTGACAAATCATCTGACCAGCTTCGTTTTTGTATTGGTTTCTGAGCCACAGAACCGGATCGACTGCCCCTCTTGTTGTTCGAACACTTCTGTCTCGTTCCTCATATTCCTTGTTGGGGGCCTCGCCCAATTGTTCCGCAAGTTTCTCCCGCCTACGATCGGGATTCGAAGAGGCTCTTTTCGGAAATGCCGGCTTCTGCTTCTGGGTCGAGATGGTGGCCTTCCATTGCTTGAACTCCTCCGGGTGTTGCCTCATCAGTTCAATGTCCTCAGCTTGGATACCAGCTTTTTCCGCGAGGATCGAAACAACATCCTTTTTCATCCCCAATAGATCTGCCAGCTTCTCATTAGGATCAAACTGCTCAGGAAGATCAAGTATACGTAGTTCGCTTGGTAAATGAGGAACATCGTCGTCATTCTTCGGCAACCATGCATGGCATCGAAGTCGTTTCTTCCAAGTAGCGTCAAAAATGGCCGACCGCTCTTGGTAGTAAAACCACTTGTATTCACCTTCATAGAATCGGTAATGAGAGCTTTCTTTGAGATGTCCCAAAAGAAAGTTCCACAAAACCAGGGAATACCTCACGAATGGTTTTTTCGCTTCCGAAAATCGCGACAAGAAATTATCTATCCCATCGAGTTCGTAATCAATTGTCTGAATGTCCCTCGTGTGCCCCTGATTACCCCTCAGCCTGCTTCTCTCGTCCCATGACAGATCAATCATAATCTTTTTAAAGCATGGTTTGTTCTCAACTCCAAGCTCACGCCATTCCTCGCCACCCTCGGTTTCATCTAAAAACAAAACATCGGGACTTCCGAAAAAATAAGCTGTTAGCTCTTGCGTCGGAAAGTAGATGTCTACCGGTTTTTTGAATGCTGGCCCACCGCTCTGATCTATAGTTTTAAGAAACGGAGTCTGCCTGGCCACCCGCACCACCTTCTTTTTTCCAGCCTCTGAGTCAGACCCCATAGCACGGAGAATCTTCCGAATGTCAGCCATGTGCTCATGCTGCGAAATCGACGATGCATCTGGTCTCGTGTATCTTGGCAGAACCCTTTCCACGATGTCATCAAAAACATCGGGCTCTGATAGACCCAATCGCCTTAGAAAAGCCGCCACTTGTTTATTGTTTACAATCGACCGTTTCACGATGGGAAAGTCGGTCTCATCAGGAGGAGGCAAGAAGGCATTTGGTGTTGTACCATCGGACCGAAAAGGAACTACCTGGCTGCCATCCTGGAGCCGCAGTATAGGCTTAGATCGAAGAATGCCTCCTGTATCTCCAGACCATCGCGGGGATCGCCACAGCGCCTCTTGGCCAGGCAGATATCCGTAGAACCCGACAAACCAGTCGTCAGTCTGTTTTTTTAAAAAAAGGTCGTCCAACTTTCTCGCGAAACTATCAGGAGTTACTTCTTCGACCTCCAGCTCATCCCGAATGTATTTCCACAAGTCGTGTTTTGCTCTTTCCGTTATTTCGCCCGAAATCCATTTCAGAGCGTTCTCGGTCTTGAATACCTGTATGAGTTGTTCATCTTGTAACAATTTGCGCAACCATTCCGCACTAGCCAATTTCGCATTTCGCGCGGATACGAAGGTCCCGTCATCGGCTGGGAGCAAGTCCTCGCTCATGAGCGCATCGCGAACCGCGATGACGATTGGAAAAAACATGCTGTCTTCCGGGAAATCGTCCATTCTGATAGGGAGCGATTCAAGAAGAGAGACCGTCAATAGCCCCAACTCCTTTAGCTGTAGCAATACATGATTGAGAAGATGAGCGGTCTCTTTTGCAAGGATTGCGTTCCAGTCATCATCCTTGGGGATATTGTCACGTGAGGGGGTTGTCCTGTATGGACCTTGGATGAGGAAACCAAACCTGGTGGCCTTTTCGGTCGGGAAATAGACCACCAGCGGTGCGTCTTTAATCCTTGTGATACTCTCCGTCTTATCTTTGGTACTGGTCTCAAGCCGGAATCCTACTTCAACTCGAACTTGGTTGCTGCAATTAGGGACTGGCACTGGCCGTTCGAAGATAAGCCAGTTCTCGTCCTCATCCTGGCCGTTATTCTGCCCAATGACGGTAACCTGCCTCGCAGGACCTCTATCGACTTCCTCGCGCAGATAGACACCGCCCGCAAGGTCAGGTAATTTGTATTCAATTTCGTCGATTTTTCGGAGAAACAGAAGAGTCCTGGCGCTCAAGTTGCGGAGGCGTGCGCCGATTTCTCGGCATGCGGTTTCCGGATCGAAGCCATCCGCATCAAAGGCAAAGGCAAAAAGTGTGGTCCATGAATCCCCAACTCTCCTACGCTCTATTGCATAGGGCCGAACGTAATTTTCGATACGGAAGCTTTCATCGCCTGAGTGAACTTCAGGCGCGGACGTATAGGCATATACTGATTTGAAGCCGATTCCAAACTTTCCGATTTGTGTCAGGTCCTCCACTTTCGTCCCCTCGCCGACACCGCATACGCCCCGAACATCAAGCTCATTGAAGGGGCGGCCATCGTGCGTCACTTCCAATCGGTCATCAAAAAGGCTGAACAGGATTCGGGAAGCCCCGGCGTCCTCCGCATTCTGTAAGAGTTCAAAAACAAAGTGAGTACGGTCTGTGTAGAGCCTGCCCAAGAAGGACAAATGCCGAGTCCCCTGACCGTACTCCCTAATGTTGTCCGCTTTGATCTGGTCGTAGTCACTCGGCATCCGACGCATCCCCATCGACTTGAATCACACCGTAGGCAACCGGTCCGGCGGTTACTTCCGCTCTCTCCATGGCTATATCCAATTCCTGAATGCGGTGTGCGTAATCGGCTTCCGCCGCGGCGATCTGGGAGCGGCGCATTTTCTGAATCTTCTCATTACTGGCCTGACTGAGCTGTTCTTCGAGGAGAGAGATTCGGGCTCTGTGGCTCGTTGTCAAACTCTCCCTCCGGTATTCAGCCAGTTCCCGGGTCCTCCGTTGATGGTTTGTGCGCGCTTCAGACCACAGTCTGTGATGCTGAGCATCCAGACCATCCCAAATGGCGGGATCTGCAACATCGACTCTTCCAGTCGGATCTCTTTTCGCCTTCTCAACAAGACCTGAAAGGTGTTCGGTCACCGTGTCTGTGGAGGCAACCGGTCGCAAAACCAGATCCTCCCTAACGCCATGGAACTGCCATTGGTAGATGGCAAATTCGTATCTGCCTTTCGGGACATCATTGCTGTTTACCTTCAGGGCTGTGAAGACACGCTTTCTGACATCGAATGCCATGGCCGCCTGTTTTACCAAGGGATGGAGGGGCATAATGAAAACGGCCTCGGGATGTTGCGAAGCGCACTCGGACTCGAAGGTCATGAGGAGATGAGGGTTGCCACCCTTTAACCAGTTCTCCCATTCTCGATATGCGGACGTGTTCTGGCGGAGGAGCCTTTGAAAATCCCGTAGTAAACTACTCCTTGATTCTTGCGAAAGACGAAGCGTTTTCAGCGCTTTCTCGCCGAGTATGAACTCCTGCTCCTTTCCACAAACCCGCTGAAGGTAAATCGTTGTGAGCCTATGTATCGAAGAGGGAGACAGCCAGAAACTCGATGCCTGTTCGATTTCTCGCTTCATTTGGTCTTGGGGCAGACGGATGCCGAATAGCTCGAGTTGTTTCTGCTCGAGGTCATCCTGTTCTTGTATTAGCCTGATCTTATTGTCCGCCAATTGCTGGAACTGCTCTCCGCGCTCCGCTTCGCTCAGAGAGAAGTTGTCCGCAATATTGCGAATTTCTCGACTGATTTCCCCAAGTATCTCTTCACTACCGCCCAGGGCACTGTTAAACACTCCTATGCGAACCAGACAGCGTTCATATATGTCCGCATCCACAGTCTCTGGCGTAATCATATTGAAAATAGCTACCTTTTCACTTTTTTGCCCCCAACGATCAATTCGTCCTATTCTCTGCTCAATCCGCATCGGATTCCAGGGTAGGTCATAGTTCACAATGCAATCACAGAACTGGTAGTCCAAGCCTTCACAACCGATCTCAGAAAACAGAAGAACGTCGAGACCGTTATCCTGATCTCGCTGCATTTCAAAACGATTCCGAAACTCGACACGGTCCTCATCCGGTGTCCCGCCATGAATCATTCCAACCCGATAACCATCTGCTTTGAGATGTTCATAGAGATAGTGAAGCGTGTGCCGAAAACTGCTGAAAAGCATCACTTTGTTGTTTGGCAGGCCTTGCTTGGCTCTAATGATATTACGGAGATCGTCAAGCTTGGGGTCATTCGGATCGAGAGCACGTGCCTTCTCAAGGATGGTTTGGATTCGTGATTCGATGCTATCGACGGCGTCGCTTTGTGGAACTGGTTCGGTGTTGTCGGCCTCCTCCCATGATAATTCGTCAAAATGTCGGTTGAGGATTTCCTCAAGGAAGGGGGCGAGGCCGAAAAGGCAGCTCGCAGCCTGACGTCTAATTGTTGTCATCATGAACTTGACGTTGACAACCCCATGAAGTCTGCTAAATATCTCTGCCTGGACTTGAAGCAGTTCGTCATGAAGCTCTTTTTGGGTCGGGGTAAATTCAACGATCACGGTTTCCGGCTTTCGGATCGTGAACTCCCCGATATCGCGGCGTCGCGTTCGATTGATTATCCCGGAAAAGGTATGCAGCGCCTCGATATCAGTAATCAGCTGCACACGCTCTTCCAATCCGACCTTGCCTTCCGCAATCAGTGTATTTATCCGGTTGAATTCAGGATTGTGTCTGAGAATCGATTGCCCCCAGGGTGTCCCAGCAGCCTGATCGAGAGCCTCAGTAGCCTGAGTAGTCCATTCTGGTTCCTGTGCTCGCGCCAAGGCAACCGCCCGGTTAATGAACGGATTCGGCTCTGCCATGTGTTCGAAACTCTCTTGGTCAATAATGAGATCAGGGCGGAGTGTGTTCAGTAAAACAAAGAGATCATGGCTGCCAAGTTGGATCGGCGTCGCCGTCAGAAAGACCACTGCTTCCGCGTGGTCACAGAAAAACCGCACAGCCTTGTGGCTGAACGTATCCTGATTCCGGATATGGTGCGCCTCATCTACGATGACCAGATCGAAGCGAGGGGGTGGGTCCAAATCCAACAAACCCGTTTTGCGCTTTCGCTTGCCGTCCGAGTCCGAGCCATAGAGAAGGACTTCGTCGAATAAGGAATATGGGATGATCACTCGCTGATGCTGCTCTGGCCAGATTCCTTCCAAATCCATTTCGTTGATGCAGTACCTTAGCGTGCCACCGTCGAGATGAATAAAGCGTTCTTCAAACCGCTTCATCTCAATCTGCCACTTACGTTCGGTAACAAGTGGGCGAGGGCATATGATGAGGATTGAGCGTATGTCGCGCCTTGCCTGCAGTTCTCGGAGAATCAGACCCGCCTCGATAGTCTTGCCGACACCCACGCCATCGGCGACCAGCAATCGAGGGCGGTCTGATCTGATAAATCGCAAGACGGGCCGGAACTGATATGGGATAAAATCAACTCTTGCGGCATTCAAGGAGTAGAGCGTGGAGAGTCCTGGATATCGAATTTGCAGAGCGGTGAGGTAGGAATGAAACTCCTCGCAGGGCAAGAACCGAAACTCGGCTTCCTGCCGGTCTTCAGCTTTCAGTTGCGATGCATAGTATGTCTGCGTCTCGCTGTCCGCGAAAACCATGAAGCGGTTCTCCGGCTTGCCGGGTATCACCGAAACAACAGCCCCTCGGATGGCGGGATTTGATTTGAGGACAACGATTTGTCCGGGTTCAAATTCAGCGCTTCGCTCACCTGTGTCCTGAGAGGCTTTTTCCTCGACCGTTTCATCTTTGACTGTGACAGGCATGTTATTGGCGAGAAGGGACATTTTTGTTTCACGTACTTCTTGAAGCAGACTTTCATCAGCCTCAATGACCCTGGCAAAACGTTGCAGGGTATCCAGATCACGGTATACGTCGTCGACAGGAAATCCCTCACTACCCGCGTGCGCCCACCGATTGCGAACTGTCTGCATCTCTTTGACGAAATGACGAGCCTCCGACGTCAGGTTCAATTTTGTCGAAATTTGATACCAGTTCTGGTCAAGCACGCGAAGCAGCGCAGCAAGATCCAAGGAGGTCAAGGAATTGATTCCCGGTTCTTTGACCCGCCGTCGCTGTTGGAATGAGAGAATGTTGACGACGGCCTCATTCCACCAATCGTTGAAAAGGGACGGCAGGACCTTATCGAGATATGCAGCCAAACTGATGGTGGCTTTTTGAAGCAGGCTGTTCAGGTTATTGTCCATGTTTTTCCTTCAAGGGACCGGGTAGCCGGGGGCTGTCGCTAGCCCCAAGCCCCCTCAGAACCGTGCGTGACAGTTTCCCGTCACACGGCTCAAGCACCTACAAAGGTTCCTCTTGTGGTGGTCGCAAACTAACGTTTGCTTTCACGATAATGACAGACTGTCAGTATAATCGAAACTGAAGGGCGCACCAGCTCAAGACCGTCATTTGCTTTCCCTTCTTTCAACTGATTCACTCTATTCTCTCGTGAAGAGGCACCTGCCAAATATCATCCTCCGTACAGAACCGAGAATGTCGCGCTCGGTATCCCAACCATTACAGCCGGGCATTCGCTTCTTTCAGCATCCTATTCCAGCCCGCCAACAGCTTGCCTTACGGTTAGCCTGCCCAAAGGGCAACGGGACAGGGTTCCCACGTTCCACATAGTTGATCCTGTGGATGACTTAGGTACGCCCTCTACGCCGATGGTACCACAGTTCCGTGCAGGCAGTTAGGAGACCTGCAACCTGACCACATGCCGATCACACAGGGGAGCGGCCTTCAACCTGTTAATCGTCGTAGGTCTGTGCTCATTTACGACGCTTACAGACATTCAGATATCTTCACCATATCATCCGTCCCTAGCCGTTAACGGGGGAGGATTCCCCCAGGGGTTCGCATGTCACCAATTGAACCCGATTCGGTACATTGCCCACGGGGCTTCGCACCAACCACACAGCGCGTGGCAAGTAGGCCCACGTAAGGACCGGCAGGAACATGCTACTACTATAACTACTGGAGTACACCCAACTATGCGACATCGTGTCGCACCCTAACCGTTCGGGGTAAGCTGACGCCAACACTGCGGGGCAACCAACTTTGGAACATCACCGGACTTAATGCGGGGCACTGACTTTGAAAAACCGCCGCGCTGTTGGCGGTCATTATGACCCCATTGTTAAGCCTTTGATATTTTTATTCATTTGGGTGCCAGCCTGCACCTTGCTGAATTATTTCGTTTGTCCAAGCGAGTAATAGGCACAAACCGAGATTCTCAATGCCCCATTTTCTGCGCTCATTCCCTGCATAGCCACCATAAATTTGATACATTTGTTCATGATAATACTCGACAAAGCTTGCGTAAGGCCCGTCGGCGCCATAAAGGCTAAAATCTGAGTCGCCTTTTGTAGATTCTGTAAGGAATGAGATAATGCACTTTTGCTCAATTGCCTTATGTGCATCTTCAATTGTAATTTGGTCATATTTGCCAGAATCAATGAGGTGATTTAGCTCAAGAATAATTAACGTAAGTGCTGTCAATTTGATTCTTGGCAATTCCCTAATGGCCTCAATCTGCTTTAAAATGGCTTTTGCCAAAGAAGAGTACTCTAATGCATCTTCTTTTGTAATTTTCACGTCTAATTTGTGGGCAGTTTGATTCCTTAAAGATTGTAATTCGCGTATTGCCCTGGCAGTTGATGGAGTTAAGGCTCCGGTATACTCAAGGTATGCAATAGGGCGTTGAAGGAGATTTTTATATTTTGTTTCATGGGGAGCTAATTCTTCGACTTTCTTTCTTGCCGCTATTTCTAAATCTTTCCATGATTCTAGAATTGCCGATGATGGCGAAATTTCTACCAGCTTGTATATTTCTGTTTTTTCGCCGATTTTAGTTTGCAGGTCGATTCCAGCTTCTTTAGCCTCTTCCTTTATTTGATCGAGTTCTTTGCGAAATTTTACCTCGAAATCTTTGTACTTAACGTTTTCCACAAACGGCAAAAGAGACTTAATTGGCTTTCGTAACATGAAGGCCATCATGAGTACGACACATGGCCAAATAACCACATCAAGCAGTTTTATTATTTGGTCCATTTTTTTAGAGGCTTAACGCCCAGGGTAACCTGACGCAAACATGTGTAGTAACTAACATTGAAATACCACTGAACTTTATGCGGAGCACTGTCTTAGAAAAACCGCCACACTGTTTGCGGTTAGGTTACCCCCATTGTTCCGCATCATTTTGAGAGAATTTTTCCGATATCAATAAGTTTCTTGCCATTTTTTTTGGAAGTGTTATAAATTTCATTTATCAATTCTTTTACTGCCTTGACTAACTCTTGTTGGTCTTCTTTCTTTAGATTTTTTTGGAGTTTGTTTAATCGGTTTGTAATCCTTCGTTTCTTTCCAAGTAAAGTGTAATCTTCAACTTCCCAATAGATTTCCCAATAATCGTACTTCTTAAATTTGTTGGCAATATCGGCTATCGTTGCTCCTTTCTCGACCAAGTCATTCATTTTTTCTAAATCATGCTTGCTTATTGCCATTTGACACCCTCCTTATTTTATGCATAATGTGGAGCTAACGCGACAGCGTTATCTCCACATTGCGGCGCGAAGCGCCGCAACCCATTTATTAACAACCACATTCACCTTGATATACTGATATTGAGTATATTCTCAAGCAAATGTACTTCGCCCTGTTATCATCCATTATATATTTCCCAGCCTCTCTCATTCCACGATTGATGTAGCGCTTTTTCTTTACAAAGAACAGATCCACCAGTTGTCAGATGATATCATTTACTCTATCGGCAAAATCAGGAATCGGCTTTAGAGTTCTGGTTTTGTTTTTTTAAAATAGTGACAGACAAAGATTTGGCTGCTGTCATGCCAGGCCAAAATCCCGCTTCTGGATAGACGCGTAATGCACTCGATGAATACTCATACAGACTGATAATTCAATGACTCAATTTTAAAGAGGACGAAGGTAATATCCGTTAAGATATTCAAAAAACAATTCGCCTTTATGATCAGGTACATTGTCTGTATTTTCAAATAGAACAACGTCATTCCAATATTGAATCGAGTCATATATTTCATCCCGGATTCTTCTTAATTCCTCTGCGCTTTGAAACAGGACTTCCACCTCCTCTTTTTTTAGACAGGGCATCCATAAACTTGCAATTTTCTGCTTTTCAGAAATGTCTTTTCCAAACCAGTTATGGCCCAGTTTTTTGATGAGCAGCTTTTTTAGTACTTTACATTCAGGATGAAATTTTGAATCCTCAGGATTCCGAATTTTATTTGAAGGTACAACCTGACATAATCCGGTTTTTTTTATCACGCCGTTAAATTCAACCTTGTAAACATTGGAATTTCCCCCAACTGCCTCTATAGCAAGTTCAGGCGTGGGACTTGCGAATGCAGAAAATCTTCTGTTAGGGAATTCGTCAGGGCGTTTCCACTCCCAAAGGTTATCAACAATGTAAGGAACATTGCCGGGCGGACGCATTGTGGGATAAGGTTTAAACAACGTGTTCGATACTTTCTTATTTTCCGATACTGCTCTGTAAATACCAATACTCGACATGTTATTCATCCAATGTTAAAGAATTAGTGTTTTTGCGAAAAAGTATTGATCTGTTTTCCAAATAGGTTACTAATACCTAAAAGCTAATAGCTGTTCATCACGGATTAGTGTGGTATGATGAACCATTATTCAAAGCTAAACGCTCAGTTCAGGTCTTTACAAAGAACAGATCCTCCAGCCGCCAGATGATTTCATTCACTTCATCGGCAAAATCAGGAATCGGCTTTAAATCTCTGGGTTTTGGTTTTTTGTAACCGTTCACGGGCAGGGGGTGTTTCTTGGAACGGCTTAACGGAAGCCCCCGTAGTTTTCTAGGCTTTTGCCTTGGGGGAGACCGCATCGCCGGAGCGCAGCATAGGCGAATGCGGAGGGGGCAAAATATCCCCCGGGGGCAAAAGCCTTAGAAAATAAGGGGCTGAAGTGTGAAAGTGAAAAGAAATGCCTCTTGCCCGTGAACGGTTACGGTTTTTTTAAAATAGTGACAGAAACCATTTAGCGTTCACTCCCTTTTTCCCCGAACAGGACCGGTATGGCTGTTTCCTTTCGTATTCTCCTGATGGCCTTGTAGATTTCATCCAGGGTGAGACTACTGCCGGCCTTGTTGTCCAGCATGGCTGCTACCTTGGCCTGGCGTGCGACAAGGTCGATCTCTCGAAGATGCATGGGATAGCGATCCACAAGGTCAAGGATTTGATTATTGTCCTGATCACTATCCCTGAGGATGTTCTCCCAGTGGCGGATCTGCAACTCCTCGGCAGGGTAGTTGATACGCAGGGAACAGGTAAATTCCGGGGGTAGAAAGGATTCCGGGGAAGAAGTGACTACGAACAGCATCCCCTGAAAGGTCCGCAATCTTTCCAGGAACTTGCTTCTCGACTGAAACCGGCTCTGGATGTCCTTGAAATTGGAGAAATCCCCAAAGACGCCCTCATGGTCTACAAAAAGCGTTATGATTTCATAACCGGTTCGGGCCTCAAAGGAATAATTGCCTTGCTATTTTTCTTAAGAGCGTTGTTAATGGCCATATTGGGAAAACTGTTTTCAGTCTCGTCCCTTCCGAAATTATCTTTCTCTATCTGAGAGGCTGAGAGGTGAAGAAAAGGTCTATCGTGGGATCGCTATTGAGAAGGAGGAGATCGGAGATTACAAAATCATTTGTAGAAGATATAATTGGGGTTGTACATTATGTCACATGTGATATATTCTATCCATGAGGCAACCTGCAAAACCACTGGTTTGGCTACACGGCGAAGTTAAAACGCCACCTTTCTCACAGAGTGCCAAAATCGACGCCGGGTTTCTACTTCGCAGGTTACAATCAGGTGAAAGTTTGTCATTGCCGCATTCTAGGCCGATGCCCGATATCGGTCCACGCTGTCACGAACTTCGCATCAATGACAAATCCGTAGCCTGGAGAATTATCTACAGAATAGATGCAGATCTCATTTTGATTCTTGAAGTGTTCGAGAAGAAAACGCAGAAGACGCCAAAACGAATTATTGATATCTGCAGACAAAGAGCAAAACGGTTCGACACCGATTGCAAATGAGCATTAATTGAGATGGTGCTATGAGAAAAGAAAAACGACAAAAACTCGAGCGACAGGGATGGAAAATTGGAAATGCTGCCGATTTTCTCGAACTTACCCCTGAGGAGAGTGCTTTTGTTGAACTCAAAGTTGCGCTCAGCAAATTCCTTAAGGAACGACGGAAGCAAAGCACAATTACCCAGATTGAGCTGGCTAAATTGCTCAAATCGAGCCAATCCCGTATAGCCAAAATGGAAGCCGGGGATCCTTCTGTGTCAATTGACTTACTGATCCGCTCTCTACTGGCCATGGGTGCCACCAATAAAGACCTCGCTCAAACTATTTCTACATCTAAACTGGTCTAAAAGAACCGGGTAAAGGAAGATAACCAGGCCTATCGGCGATCAAAGGCAGCCAGGGTGATACCGACTTAGGTAAAATAAATAATAATTCAAGTTCCATAAAGAAGATGCATTAAATTTAAATGAGCACGAATGGGTCAGTTATGATGAGCGTTGAAGTAGGGAGGGCTGACAACACCTGATGAAGATGCAGCGGAAGCCTCTTGAACAATGGATTGAGATCGACCTTCCAGGATCGACTCAATCCTTATTGGGTTAGGCGCTGCGTGGAACGAGTTATGTCCAATAATGACCTCAACGCCTCATTCACTGACGCTGAATCATGGAAAGCCTCAGCGATATCCGGATCAAGGACGGCTACGTTTGCTCCTTCTTCTATTAGTCGCTTACAGTATTTCCCGCGAACAGCTTTGGAATAGTCAAAATTGTACTCAGGACGTAACTCATCAATGCCTTTTTTATGTCTATCCTTCATGTCTTTTCCTTTCATGCGCAGTCGCCGGTCGCACGTTAATGATACGCAAGCCTTCTCCTCTTTCTGTGTACCCGACAACAAGCAAGCGGTCACGGGAAGAGAAACCAATGGTTATATAGCGATGCTCGCCAACTGAGTGATCGGGGTCATCAAAGGTTGCCGATAGCGAATCATAGAACACAGTTACCGCTTCGTCAAAAGAGACCGCGTGCTTTTTTAGGTTTCGTTTCGCCTTTTTTGGATCCCATTCGAACCGCATTACCTAACCCCGCCTCTCTCTTAGATATTACGCCTAACGAAAAATTCGGGTATCGCATCTTGAAAGCAGACGTTTCCCTTGAGGCGGATATATGCCGTTGCCGAGTGACATTGCACCCAGTCTTTCACCGTGGCTATTGAGCCTATCCTACCATGATGACTGATTAACATGTTTTTCCTATGATGGCAAAATTCGGTTGGATTTTGCCATCATAGTCAATTTGTTTTGCCCAGCCTCTGTCATTCCAGGATTGACGTGGCGCTTTTTCTTCACAGAGAACAGATCCTCCAGCCGCCAGTTGATATCAGTCACCTCATCGGCAAAATCAGGAATCGGCTTTACAACTCTGAGTTTTGGTTTTTTACAATAGTGACAGACAACAGTCAACGAACAACGAATATCGAATATCGAACAAGGAACCGCAGAATGTCGAAGGATGGTAAATATTTTTATGTTGAGGACCGTTAGATATATCTTGCGGTTCGAATAATCCGTATAGCAGAATCTCTGCCAAACTAAATGATAAAAAAACTTCATGATTCGAAATTCCTTGTTCGATATTCGATATTCATGAGCGCTTATGTCCTTCTCCCCCGAACAGGACCGGTATGGCTGTTTCCTTTCGTATTTTCCTGATGGCCTTGTAGATTTCATCGAGAGTGAGACCGCCGGCCTGGTTGTCCAACATGGATGCTACCTTATAGTATGGTCGCGTGCTAAATTGACACGCTAATATATTTACAACTCAAGCCAAGCGCATCTTGGGCTATCAGGAGTTTGGCAATGGACCAAAAACTGACCAAGGATTATGCAAATCAGATCAAGCGCCTCCGTGCGAAGATGGGGTTATCTTGCCGATCGCCTTGGAGTGTCGTTCCCCACTATCTATTATTACGGTACGTCAACGTCCCAGTTGGTGAGAGTTCAGGATCCCTTCAGCAGCCTGCTGGTCCGTCCATTCGGCAGAACCCAAACGGTCGAGCGCACGATCCGCGGCACGGTAGAATCGAGTGGTGTGCGGATCGGACACGCTCGAATTATGGAGGTTGGTGAAATATGAGAGATGATGAATTGACCGCTCTTCTTGATGATATTGAGTCTGATCGCGCAGAGCGGAAAGAATCGTTTCAAGAGGAACGCATCCTTGCGGAACGGCGGCGCTATCGCGATGCCCCTGCCGACATTCAGCCTTTGCGGGATGTCGACATCAGCGAGTTGGATCAAACACTGTTCAGAGAAATTTATCTGCCCGCAGCGGTTAGCCCGGACGTTCTTGCCAAGAATTCACGCACTCTGGAAGAACAGATGGCTTCGCTACGTCTTGTCGATCTTGGCCCCCCTGTAGTTCCAACTGTGTTGGGACTTCTGGTCCTGGGGGAGAAACCCTCATGGCATTTGCCCGGTGCTTATGTTTCGTTTTTGCGTCTCGCTGGCGAACAATTGGGTTCCGATGTGGTCAGCAGTCACGAAATTCAAGGACCATTGCCGCGCATGATGTCCCAGATCGACGAATTGCTGAAATTACACATCATGACAGCGGTTGATATCACATCCGGCGACAAGGAGCGCCGTTATCCGGATTATCCACTTGTAGCCCTGCAGCAGATTGTCCGAAATACCATCATGCATCGAAGTTATGAAGGGACCCATGCACCGGTTCGCATCTATTGGTTCAGCGACCGCATCGAGGTGATCAGCCCCGGCGGTCTTTACGGCCATGTGACCCCGGAGAATTTCGGCCAACCGGGGATTAATGATTACCGTAATCCCAATCTGGCGGAGTCCATGCGTCATCTGGGCTATGCGCAGCACTTCGGGGTGGGCATCCAAATCGCCAGGGAAGCATTGGCGCGTAACGGCAATCCACCGCCGGAGTTTAAATTC
>DFBQ01000211.1:0-4349 GCA_002367355.1 Deltaproteobacteria bacterium UBA3076
CGTTTGGAATATAGTAGTTTGAGTGTCTTTTGGTTTGAACATTAATTATTACTCCAGGATCAATGTTTCACGTGAAACATTTAATTTAACTCAAGACTCTAGTTTCAATATATAATAGATATACGCTTATTTGTCAACTATATTGATCCTGGTTAACTCAGACTTTTTGCAGTGTAATCAATATCCTCCATTTCTGGAATCAGATATGTATCTCCAGCATGATAAATGGATTTCCCTTCAATATATATTACATATCCGAGCCCTATGCCTTTTTTGTGAGCCGCCTTAGTTTTATCACTCTTTTCTCTGTTGTATGCCTCAACGGCCCTTATTCGTACCTTGTCAATCGCCACTTCTTCTCCTGCCTCAATGACGGTTATGTTTTTTCCCAATTCTTTGAGGCAACGTTTAGGTGCTATTACAGAGGTACGCTTCTTCCTAAGTCTGTTTACTGTCACGCTTTTGCAATGATCTTTATGGTGATGTGTTACCAAGATGATGTCAGCTCTTTCTAAATCCTTTTCAGGCAATCCATCTATTGGATCCGGCCAACTATAAAACTCAATTTTCTTTGGATAATTTGTGTAATACTTTTTCAGATAAGCTGGATCGATATATATTATTTTATCTCTGCTCTCTATCTGAAACCAAGAAGGAGGGAACCATTTTATGTCTATAGCCGTCATCAAATCCTTACGGATAACGTAAAGATCGGCCGCGGCGATTAGCCGTTGTCAGCCGTCGCCTGAAGCGTCTGGTCGGCCCACATATTCGGCATGAAGTCCTGTATTCATGGCTGCAATCAATTGCCTTCTGTCTGAGGTGACAAATAGATCCGCCTGCCACTCAAGAGCGCAAGCGACATGCAGGGCATCCATTGCACGCAAAACATTGCTCTCCAAAAGCTTTACCGAACGCGAGATTACTGCGGGAGTGACCTGAAGGATAGTTGCGTCGTGAACATCATTCAGCAATTGTCTCTTTGCCGCCCGATAGTCCGCAGGAGACAAGGCGCGTTCTCTCAACCGTCGGTTAAGGCCGGAAATAATCTCAGGTACCAAAATGACGCAGAGAGCCAACTCCGAAGCGCTCTCCAGGAGACGATCCAGGTTGTTGCTGCCAACTTCTTGAACGTACCTCTTGGCAAAGGAGGATGAATCAACTGCCAGTTTCATGTGTCGGACTCACGCTCTTCCAAGATAGCAGAGGATAAATCGCTTCCTCGGATTCGCAAACGTATTCCCGGTTGCTTCCAGGAGGGTGTCCTTCGGGACCTGTCGGAAAACGGAACTACCTCGGCAACTGGCTTCCCATGACGAAGAAGGACAAACGTCTCTCCGTGCTCCACCTCGGTTATGAAACCGGAAGCCCTTTTACGGAAATCGGTAAATGTAATGGTTTTCATCGCAACACCTCATCAATTGCACATTTAAATGTACAACATAGAGGGCATATTGTCAAAATTATCTATCAAGGCCAACGCAGAACTAATTTGATAATTCTTTTTATTATGCCGAGACAGGCCAGGATTCATGCCTCCGGGACCTTACATCATGTTATTGTCAGAGGCATAGAAAAGCGCAGAATCGTTGATGATAAAGTAGATCGAGATAATTTCGTCCGCATATGGGACAGGTTGCTCATGAGACCGAGACGGTTATATATGCTTGGGGTGCATTGATGACGAACCATGCCCATATTCTTTCGACCTGTGCAATCGATGTGTGCATCAGCGAAGCGATCTCAAAAATGTCACAGGATCGCCTCTATGCAGCCAACCTGAATTCCAGATCGCCTTCCTCAAGCCCTACCGGCATTTTCACTGGAGAAATGGACGGTTCTTTGCAAAAAGCAAAGCCAGACAGGTCTCCCCGGATAAGGACATGAACTTTCGCTACACAACCGCCTGCCTGTGCGTTGCACGCAGACAGGTCGGTTCATAGCTTTGCACTCCGGCTTCCTTCAGACACTACCTCGCGATGATGTCCTTGCCTTCGGCTAGTACTTTCGTTACCATCATAAAATGATGGAATGGGGTTCATATACAGGGGACTTTCACCCCCATAAGTTCACGCCCATGCCGGGCGTACACAAAAAAATGCACGCGGACATCAACAAACTTCGGCTTTGCCTCCGTCTGTTGCTGCCGGTGATTTAAGCGTTGTCGAGGACGCTCCGCGCCCTCGACAATCGCGGCGCTGACTTCGTCCGCGATTAGAATCATAAAAGGGAAAATATGTCAGACGAAAAAATTGAAAAATTGGCCGTATTAATAGATGCAGACAACGCCCAACCTTCTATTGTTGACGGGCTACTATCGGAAATCGCAAAGTATGGGACAGCTAATGTAAAAAGGATTTACGGTGACTGGACGCTGTCAGGCCTTAAAGGGTGGAAGGAAGTTCTTTTACAGTATTCAATACAGCCCATACAGCAATTTGGGTATACTTCAGGGAAAAATGCAACCGACAGTGCATTGATAATTGACGCAATGGATTTACTTTACACGGGCAAATTTGACGGTTTTTGCATCGTATCCAGCGATAGTGATTTCACTAAGTTAGCGTCAAGGATAAGGGAAGCCGGTCTTTTTGTGTATGGATTCGGGGAGAGAAAAACCCCTAAAGCATTCGTTTCTGCGTGTGATAAGTTTATTTTCACTGAAGTGCTGCGCTCCGAAGATGATTATAGTGAAAAAATAAGACGCAAGACAACCATCGAACTTAAGAAAGACACGAAACTCGTTAATTTATTAAGAAACGCTGTTGAGGCATCTTCGGACGATTCTGGTTGGGCTCATCTTGCATCCGTGGGTAGTAACATTGCCAAGCAGGCACCAGAGTTTGATCCGCGAAACTATGGTTACAAAAAGTTGGGGGAACTTGCATCAGCAACAAAGCTATTCCAAATCGAAGAAAGAGCTGTTGGCGATGGACCCTCAAAGGCAATTTATTTAAAAGACAAAAGAAAGAAATAAAGAAAAAAAGGTCCATCCGGGTTTACCGTGGGTAAAGCTTTAGGCCTCCACAGGGGAGTAAGGGACGGAGTTCACTTATTAACTTAAGTGGTATTTTATAACAAATTAATGCACTGGAATTTTTTCCGCTACGCTCCAAAAATCCAGTGATCATCTAGTTGGATCGATGAAAGCAGAAATGGACAGAGCCTCCGAGCGTCTTGAGTAAACATTATGAGCGAAAGTCATAAGCAGTTTAAAAGGCCCCCAAAAAGATATCAGCCGAGGGGGCTTTCTATTCTCTATGAAGATCGAGATATCCTGGTTGTGGATAAGGTGAGCGGTCTTTTGACAGTGAGTAATGGGAAAGTCAGAGACAATACAGCTTATTATCTCTTGAATGAATACATGCGCAAAGGGAATCCGAAATCAAGACACCGGGTATTTGTCGTGCATCGTCTGGATAGAGATACTTCCGGTGTTATCGTATTTTCTAAGAATGAGAATGCCCAGCGTTATCTTCAGGAAGAGTGGCAGGGATTTCAAAAGAAGTACTATGCCCTGGTACATGGAACGTTGCCGGAGAAGGAGGGTGTAATTACTTCCTATCTTGCAGAGAACCGTGCTTATAAGATGTATTCTGTTGCTGATCCGAAAAGGGGTAAGCTTGCTAAGACCGGGTATAGAGTTCTGGGAGAATCACCAAAGTACAGTCTTCTGGAAATAGATCTGTTGACCGGCAGGAAGAATCAGATTCGGGTCCATCTTTCGGACAAAGGCTGTCCTGTGGTTGGCGACACAAAGTATGGAGTAAAGGAAAAGGGCAATAGAAGGCTCACACTTCATGCGGCCTCCATTACAATAGTTCATCCGTATTCAAAAGAGAAGATGACTTCACAGCAAAGGTTCCTGCCTATTTTGAATCACTTATGAAGGGATCTCAAAGAACACACAAAAGCTCAGGATGACCCGATAGATGAACCCCAAGCCAAATCTTGATTTTGAAAAGTGGTGACTACTGCTATTTGTCCCATATCATGAAAACCATTTGATATGATGAAAAACGAACCTGACTCCAAGTAGCTATAATTATTGTATGTCGCATCCATTTGATGCTATTGATATGTTCATTCCTGACAAGATATCAAAATATGCTTGCTTTTTAAATTATTTTTTGCTAAATGATACATCCCTTTTAACATTTCCATAAGTTCTATCAAACAGTTTGTTTCAGGTTGATCCCTCTGAATCTTCAACCTACTTGGGAAAATATCGATAGATGAGTTGCGCAATCTATACCTATGATTTTCGAGCCACAGGATCCGTTCCTGTGGTTTTTAATATTTAACGAAAAGGAAACAACAACAATGATTTGCACCACCAATGTTACCCT
>DFBQ01000211.1:4438-9949 GCA_002367355.1 Deltaproteobacteria bacterium UBA3076
TCCGTGGGATACAGGGAGAGAATCGCGGTTTTAAAACAGGAGCACTTTGCCTTTGACGAGGAGGCGGTTTTAAACACTGTAATTATGGGCCATGAAAAGCTGTACGGAATTATGGCAGAGAGGGAAGCTCTTTATGATAAACCGGATTTTTCCGAAGAGGACGGAATCAGAGCAGGTGAGCTTGAGGTTGAATTCGCGGATATGAGCGGGTATGAGGCAGAGTCTGAAGCGGCGGTTCTCTTAAACAATCTGGGAATTGCCGAAGAGATGCATCAGAAAAAGATGAAGGAACTCGAGGGCGGGGAAAAGGTGCGAGTGCTCCTTGCCCAGGCCCTGTTCGGAAATCCGGACGTCCTGCTTCTGGACGAGCCCACCAACAACCTGGACATCAAGTCCATTGCCTGGCTTGAGGAGTTTCTCTACAGGTTCCAGAACACGGTAATCGTGGTATCACATGACCGTCATTTCATGAACCAGGTCTGCACCCACATTGCAGACATTGATTTCGGTAAGATCTCGGTATACATGGGGAACTACGATTTCTGGTACCAGGCCAGCCAACTGAATCTGAAACAGAAACAGGAGGGAAACAAGAAAATCACTGACCGGGCCAATGAACTGAAGGCTTTTATCCAGCGGTTCAGTTCCAACGCCTCCAAGTCTAAGCAGGCCACCTCCCGAAAGAAACTTTTAGAAAAACTCACCATTGAGGACATGCCGGTGTCGTCAAGAAAATACCCATTTATTTGTTTCAAGCCCGAACGAACCTGTGGCAACGTGATCCTGGAAGTGGACGGACTTACCAAGAGCATCGATGGTGAAAAGGTGCTGGACAACGTCAGTTTTACTGTGAACTGTGGGAATAAGATCGCCTTTATGGGCGGGAACAGCCTGGCCAAGACCACCCTTTTCCAAATTTTGGCTGGGGAGATGGAACCGGACAGCGGTACTTTCCATTGGGGAACCACTATTACCCAATCCTATTTTCCCAAAGAACACAGCGCCTATTTCAACGGTGACCGGAACCTGATCGAATGGCTCCTGCAGTTCGCTCCCCCAACAGAGGGCGAGAACTTTGCCAGGACATTCCTGGGACGCATGCTCTTTTCCGGGGAAGAGGCCCTTAAAAAGATCGGCGTACTCTCCGGTGGGGAAAAAGTTCGCTGCATGCTCTCAAGGATGATGCTTTCCGAATCCAATGTCCTGATGCTGGATGAACCCACCAACCACCTCGACCTGGAATCGATCACGTCATTAAATAACAGCCTGCTCAAATTCCAGGATGTAATTCTTTTTACCTCCCATGACCACGAGTTCGTGAATACCGTGGCAAATCGGATTATCGAAATCACCCCCGGTGGCGTCATCGATCAACTCATGACTTTCGACGAGTATATTGAAAGGACGGAAGTTGTGAAAACCCGTGAAGGTATGCTCTTGAAGGCCGCTTAAGCAACCGGTTTGAAATGATCAAGCAATATCTCGACCGTTCTTTCCGGCTCCGATTGAAACGAAAGTGGTGAAAAATGGTATCAGCCGATTGGGTCAAACGCCTTAGAAGAGAAAAGCGGAAAGCGGGGGTATATCAGTATCAGAAGGATTGCCGTTATTTTGCCCAGATTGCCGATAGCTTAAAAGAAGCCGGCGCGGAGGAACTATACTGTATGAGGGCTCAAATTGCGCTTTTAAATCGATATTGATTATACTGAAAAAAGTCTATTTTAAGCCCCTTTCCTGAAATAGCTATATAAGTTATGTATGCATAATTTATACATCATGAATACGTTTCGTTATGCCTTTAGTAAACACAGATCTGTTACAGTGTAATCAATATTTTTTCTTCAAAAATTTACAATTTGTTCTTTTTTAAAAGTTTGAAAATTTAATGTGAGTAAAGAACTCAACTCTTCTTTGTGTTCAGTATGTGTTTTACTGAGGCATTCAGAAATAGTTAATATGACCAAGGGCCATTGCCATTATCACCACTAAGGATAACCCCATGCGAGTCTGCGTTTTCGCTCTGCGGCGACGATTATAACACCGGCCCCATGACGGGCTGTCAAGTCTACGTCATTGTATGCCTAACCCGGATATCCTTCCCAGGTCGTGTCCGGATGGTTTCTGAAAGACCCTGAGTCCAAATTCCGGCACCACTGCCAGTATGTGGTCGAAAATATCCGCCTGGATTGCCTCATAGTTCGCCCAGACAATATCGTTCGAAAATACGTAAATCTCAAGAGGCAGACCCTCAGGTGTAGGGGCCAGTTGACGCACCAGAAAGGTCAGGTCTTGTCGAATCTTCGGGTGGTTGCGGAGATATGCTATCACATAGGCCCTAAAGGTTCCCACATTGGTCATCCTCCTGCCATTTACGACCTGGCTGGTGTCTATACCATGCTCCTTGTTGTACGCATCCAGTTCTGCTTTTTTACATCTGACGTATTCATTCAGCATCTGTATTTTTTCAAATTTCTCAATCATCTCATCATCGCAAAATCGAATACTCGACTGGTCTATCAAAATAGAACGCTTAATGCGCCTGCCTCCTGAGTCACTCATACCACGCCAGTTCTTAAAGGAATCTTCTATCAACTTGTAAGTCGGAATAGTAGTTATTGTATTATCCCAGTTCTGAACCTTTACTGTATGAAGCGCCATATCTACGACAGAACCATCGGTTCCATACTCGGGCATCTCTATCCAGTCACCAATCCTGACCATATCATCCATTAATATTTGTATACTTGCCATAAATGATAATATGGTATCTTTAAATACAAAGAGAAGTACAGCAGTGATAGCACCTATTCCACTTAGAAATACCCATGGGGACCTATCTATAAGCAGACTAATTACTATTATTAGACCTAATATATAAAGAACTATCTTTAATATCTGAACAGATCCCTTAATTGTATACTTTTTTGATATTGGATATGTATTGTATATGGCCTCCCCGGCAGTCAATAATTTACCAAGCCACAAAATAATATTGAGAAAGACGTACGCGCTGATAATTCTCTTTGCATGCTCCGCAATGGAGGGAAAAAGATGCACGCCGTAATAGAGCACAATGGCAGGGGCCAGGTAGGCCAGGTGGTTAAATACACCCTTTTCAATAAGGATATCATCCCATTTATATTCTGTCCGGCGAAGGATATAATATAGCCCCTGAATTAGATATCTTCTGGTAGCGTAGTAACTTACGAAACACACCAACAGAAGGCCCAAAATAAGGACCGATTTCTCCAGAAAAAAACTATTTTTTAACAGGCTGAATATTTTTTCCAGATCCACGATTACTCTCCATTCCTGCTGGAAACTTGAGTAAATTGACACAACTTACTTGCCAAGACCATAGCCTTTCTGATATCACTTTTATTTAACATTATAGTAATTTCTCAATAAGTCCGGGCAAATCATATTTTGCGACTATCCAGTGACTGTTGCCCAGACTTATTGAGAAGTTACACATTATATAACATTATATATTAAAACATTTATAAGGAGTATTTATAACATGGCGGCAAATTCAGTAGCAATAGTAGGATTGGGTTACGTCGGACTCCCGCTGGCAATAGCCTTTGGCAAGAAAATAAAAACCATCGGCTTTGACACATCTGAAGACAAAATAATCAGTTACAAAAAAGCCATTGACCCCACTGCAGAAGTTGACCGCGAAGACTTCGATCAGGCGGTGCATCTCAGCTTCACAAACGATCCTGCCGCCATAAAAGAGACAGACCTGGTCGTTGTAGCTGTACCTACTCCGATTACCGCCAACAAGCAGCCTGACCTCAGACACCTTGTTTCCGCTTCGGAAATTGTCGGAAAAAACCTGAAGCGCGGAGCTATTGTTGTATACGAATCAACAGTATATCCGGGTGTGACCGAGCATACATGTGGTCCTGTCCTTGAAAAGGTCTCCGGACTCAAGTATGGCGAAGAATTCAAGGTTGGCTACTCTCCTGAGCGGATAAATCCCGGAGACAGGGAACACTCTCTGACCAACATAGTAAAAGTTGTGGCAGCTCAAGATCAGAATACACTGGAAGAGGTGGCAAGCACTTATGAACTGATAGTGGATGCAGGGGTATACAGGGCAGAGAGCATAAAAGTGGCTGAAGCAGCCAAGGTTATAGAAAATACACAGCGGGATCTCAACATCGCCCTTATGAACGAGCTGGCCATTATTTTCAATCGCCTGGATATTGATACACAATCAGTGCTGGAGGCTGCTTGCACGAAATGGAACTTCCTCTCCTTTACACCCGGTCTGGTTGGGGGCCATTGCATCGGAGTTGACCCCTACTACCTCACCTATTGTGCCCAGCGAACAGGATACCATCCCGAAGTCATTCTGGCTGGACGCCGCATCAACGATTCAATGGGCGCATATGTTGCGCAGAGGACACTCAAGGAACTCATCCATGCCAGGGTACGGGTTGAAGGGGCCCGGGTCGTTATACTCGGGCTTACATTCAAGGAAAATTGTTCTGATATAAGAAACACCAGAGTGATAGATATTATCCACGAGTTCAGGGAGTATGGCATTGAGCCCCTGGTGCATGATCCACTGGCCGATCCGCAAGAGGCCAGATCCGTATATGGCATTCGTTTACTGAAGGACCTGCCTGCCAATGTTGATGCAGCCATACTTGCAGTAGCCCACAAAACTTATGCAGAAGCCGGGGTTTCAGTAATAAAAGACATGCTCACTCCTGACAGGGGTGTGGTAATAGATGTAAAGGGTTTTTATCACCCTGATGATTTTAAGGAAAAGACTATCAGGTACTGGAGACTGTAAGCATGGAAAAGGGGAAGCTCACCGGCCCTGAAAGGCGATTGTTACTCAAAATAGCAAGGCAGGCCATAGAGACAGAACTGGCAGGCCTTCCTTTCAGTCTTCCCGGGGTGACAAATCCAAATCTTGTCGAACACAGGGGGGCATTTGTAACAATTCACAAACATGGCCGGCTCAGGGGATGTATCGGGACCTTTTCAGCAAACAGACCCCTGTACGAAGTAGTTGGCGACATGGCCATATCATCAGCTTTTAAAGATCTGAGATTCCGCCCGCTCGGTTCCTCTGAATTTGAGGAGATAGATTTGGAGATATCCGCACTCACTCCCCTGATGCCGATAACTGATATGAATGAAATCAAGATAGGTACCCACGGGATCTATATCATTCAGGAACCCTTTCACGGTGTGCTGTTGCCTCAGGTAGCTACAAAAAATGGATGGGACAGGCTTACTTTTCTGAATCAGACCTGTATGAAGGCAGGTCTGCCCCCTGGTTGCTGGAAAGACCCAAAAACACAGATCAATATCTTCAGTGCTGAGATCTTTGGTGAGAAGTCTGAAGGTCTGCTGTCTTAATGCCTTTTTTGGTAACTTCTCAATAAGTCCGGGTACCAGTCACTGAATTCCCGCCTTCGAGGGAATGACGATTGGGTGTGAACGCCTGTCATTCCTGCGAAAGCCGGAATCCATTGGATAGTCGCAAAA
>DFBQ01000211.1:9991-18115 GCA_002367355.1 Deltaproteobacteria bacterium UBA3076
TCAGAATAGGATGACCGGGATTGTCAGGATAAATAAAAATTTTGTAAATCCTGTTTATCCTGTCAAAAAGAGTCCTGCCGCAGGCGGCTAATATATAGATTTTTCATTACAGGAGGAGGCCAAATGCACCATCATCACTTATCAAATAGTTATTTCCAAAAGGCTCAGGAGCTGATTCCTGGCGGAGTAAACAGCCCGGTACGCGCATGCAAGTCAGTGGGCTGTGATCCCATATTTGTAGAGAAGGGAGAGGGTTGCCGCTTATACGACGTAGATGGGAACCAGTATATCGATTATGTCTGCTCCTGGGGTCCGATGATTATCGGGCATGCACACCCTGAGGTAAAGGCGGCAGTCGCAGAGGCCCTGGAATCCGGCACGAGTTTCGGAGTGCCTACCTGGCGTGAAGTGGCTCTGGCGCAGAAAATAGTTGAGCTTGTGCCGTCCATTGAGCAGGTAAGACTGGTAAATTCAGGCACAGAGGCCACCATGAGCGCTATCCGTCTGGCCAGGGGATATACGGGCCGGAAGAAGATCTTGAAGTTTGATGGCTGTTATCACGGACATGCGGATTCCTTCCTGGTGAAAGCCGGCTCCGGGGTGGCGACTCTTGGTATTCCGGGAAGTCCCGGAGTACCTGAGGAGGTTGTATCCAATACACTGGCTGTGCCTTTTAATGATTTGGAGGCCTTAAAGACCGTCCTGGACAGAGAGGGGGATGAGATAGCAGCGATTATTGTGGAACCAGTCCCTGCCAATATGGGCGTGGTTCCACCAAGAGAGGATTTTCTCCCTGAACTGCGGGAGTGGACCGAAGAAAAGGGCATAGTACTCATATTTGACGAGGTGATCACTGGTTTCAGGCTGGCTCCGGGTGGGGCCCAGGAGTATTTTCAAGTAATGCCGGACCTTACCTGTCTTGGAAAGATAATTGGTGGGGGATTGCCCGTAGGGGCCTATGGCGGCAAACAGGAGATTATGGAAAGGATAGCCCCGGCGGGTCCTGTCTATCAGGCCGGGACCTTGTCCGGGAATCCACTTGCCACTGCGGCTGGTCTTGCAACCCTTGAGGTGGTGAGCCGTCCGGGATTCTATGAAGTCCTTGAAGAAAAGGCAGAGGCCCTGGAAAAAGGTCTTGTGGACTTGGCCAAGCGACAGGGGGTGACCTGCTGTCTGCAGCGTATGGGGTCCATGATGACGACTTTCTTTGGCCAAAGAGGTCCTGTTGTTGATTTTGAGGCTGCCCTTAAATCCGATACCGATCTTTATGCCCGCTTTTTCAGGCATATGCTGGAGGAGGGTGTTTATCTGGCTCCATCCCAATTTGAGGCAGGTTTTGTCTCCATGGCCCATGGATGGGATGTGATTGAAGAGACTCTCAAGGATGCTGAATCCGCATTCAAGAATCTTGCTTAGGGAGTATTTATTCAATCCATGTCTGGAGTGGTGTGAACGGTTACTTTAAGAAAAATCAGGGGCCGGTTTGATACAAATGGATTGACAGTTGTATTTTCCTATGCTAATTGATAATCCAATTCTTCAGGAAGGTTTTTTGGAGAGTTTTTTAATGATATAAAAATGAATGAGGTCCCGTTCAGTTTGGTTAACGGAGTGGCTGTCCGCAAATAAGTTATGGTGATACATGGGCAGTATAAAAGAGGAATTGGCATCGCAGTTTCGCAGCCTCAGTGTTGCCCTTACTATTTCCATGTCCGTGGTTTTTTCCATCTTTGCCGGGGCGATTACGGGGTATTATCTGGATCTCTGGCTATTTGACGGGCAAAGTCATTGGCTCACCATTATCTGCCTTTTTTTGGGGATTGCCGGGGCTGCTAAGAATTTTCTTATCCTGACCAAGCGTTTTACCAAGGAACCCGGGGAGAAAAAGGGGAAAGACCAGCCAGAGGCACATATTTCAGGTCACAAAGATAATGTTTAAGGCAGTAATCAGCGGACATATAGACGAACATTTCGTTAAGTACTATAAGTGTGCTAACTGGATCCTTTTGGTTTTGATGGTGGTTGTAGCCAATGTCGTATCTTCTCTTGATATGGTCACAGGTATCCTGGTCGGCGGGTTTATAGCCAATCTAAATTGTATAGGGCTTGAGCGCGATTGCAAGCGCATAGTGCGCTGGCATACCATGATTGTTTATTACGGAGGGCTTGCTGTCAGATTGGGGCTTATTACCCTGACGGTGACAGTGGCCTTTTTAATATTTCCCAAATTAGTTTCACCCATAGGTTTTTTTATAGGCCTTTCGGTTGTGGTGATAAACTTTTATATTTTATTATTGGCTATGGTGATTCAAA
This sequence comes from Deltaproteobacteria bacterium UBA3076, assembly GCA_002367355.1. Taxonomy (GTDB): domain Bacteria; phylum Desulfobacterota; class Dissulfuribacteria; order Dissulfuribacterales; family UBA3076; genus UBA3076. The sequence continues at coordinate 12,305 of DFBQ01000211.1, forward strand.
GAGTTCGTTTTAAGGAGGCTGTCTAGCCATGGAACACCCGTTACTATTTTTGAGTATTTTATTGGATGCCATCGGGCTGCCTGCCCATGGGGGGGAGGGCGTACTTGCAAAGGTCCTTGCCCCACACATGCAGTATAGCTATCTTGCCATGATTCTTTGTATTGTCCTGGCCAAGGCAGCTACCAGCAGAATGGAGATGATACCTACGGGCATGCAGAACGTCATGGAGGCCTTTGTGGGAGGTCTTGATGATTTCCTCTACGATCAGACCCATGACAGGAAGAAGGCCATGATTATCTTCCCGATGATTGCCACCTTCGCCTATCTAATACTTATCTCCAACTACATGGGGTTGATTCCGGGCTTTATGTCCCCTACTGCCAACCTTAACGTGACACTGGGTCTCACTGCTGTTTCAATATTTACATACCATGCCTTAGGGTTCAGGTTTCATGGAATAAAATATCTCAAGCACTTCATGGGTCCGGTTCCAGCCATGGCCCCTATCATGATACCCATAGAGATTTTCAGTCACATCGGTCGTATCCTTTCGCTCTCCATACGACTCTTTGGGAACATGGTATCCAAGGAGATCCTTCTTGGTCTGCTGTTTATGCTGGCCGGGCCTTATCTGGCACCCCTGCCGATCATGATCCTTGGTTGCCTGGTGTGTCTGATTCAGACGTTTATTTTCATGATGCTCTCTATTGTGTACTCAGTAGAGGCCATGGGGGGAGAAGAGCATTAATAATTTAGCGAAGAAGGCCAAATTAAATATATTTTATTTCACACAGGAGGGAATGACGTGAAAAAAGTTTCTCTGGTTTCTGTTTTGTCGGTGTTAATGGTTTTGGGCTTTGCCGGTCTGGCATTGGCTACTGATGGTGACATCGAAAAAGGTGGTCACATGGGGTTCCTTATGGCTGCCTCGGTCTTGGCTGCAGGTCTCGCCGTCGGTATCGCTGCATCCGGATGCGGTGTGGGCATGGGCCATTGCGCCAAAGGTTGCCTTGATGCGACCGCACGCAACCCTGAGCTTGCCGGTAAATTCACTGTTACCATGTTCATCGGTCTGGCCCTGATCGAGTCACTGACAATTTACGCATTGGTCATAGCCTTGATTGTTCTTTATGCCAACCCGATGCTGCCGGCTCTTAAAGGAATCTTCGGACTATAATAGGTCGAGAAGGTACAACTGAGAAAGAGTTCAAAGGGCTGCGGGGTAAATATCCCGCAGCCCTATTTTTTTGTAAGCGTTTACAGGGCACCGCATCTGCTTTGTTTGCTGGGTACTTGAAATACAGGGAGTACGTCTGCGTACCCGTCGCCTCGCATCTGCAGCACCCTGCAAACGCTTACAGTCGTTGTAATCCCGTGAACGGTTACATTTTTGCTGCGGCCGGTGGGCCTTCAGCTACGATGTTTCCTCCGTCCGGTCCCCCACCCGGTCCCAGTTCTATTATCCAGTCTGCAAGATTTAATATCTCAGGCTGGTTCTCGATGAGTATGAGCGAGTGGCCCTGCTCAAGAAGTTCGTCAAGAACCGGAATAAATCTCTCCAAGTCCCTTTGGTGGAGACCGCGGGATGGCTCATCCATGATGTAGATCGTGGAGTCATGGGCCTGTTTCGCGAGTTCCCTGGCGAGCTTGAGTCGCTGGGCCTCTCCGCCTGAGAGTGTGCAGGCAGGTTGCCCAAGCTTGAGATATCCAAGCCCGATCCTTTCAATTACCTCCAGCGGCCGTCTTGTTCTGGGTATCCTGGCAAAGAAATCCGCCGCATTCTTTACTGTCATATCCAGGACTTCTGCCATGTTCAGCCCCTTATACCTTATTCCCAGGGCCTCCCTGTTGTAGCGCATCCCTCCGCAGAGGTCACAGGTTGTCTTGATTGACGGGAGATACTGCAGGTCCAGATCAATAAAGCCCTGGCCTTTGCACCTTTCACATCTGCCGCCCTTGCGGGTGAGGCTAAAGTAACCGGCCCTATAACCCCGGCTCCTGGCCTCCGGCGTCCTGCAAAACAGGCCTCTTATGTGGGTAAAAATACCCATATACGTTGCAGGCATTGAGAATCGGGCCTTTACAAGGGGCGCCTGGTCTACCAGGATGATCTCAGGCATAGTGGACAATCCACCCTTCATGATCAATTTTGTCTTTTCAGAAGGTCCATCTCTATGGTAACCGCGGATCGCATGATATAATTCGTCAGTCACAAGGGTACTTTTGCCGGAACCGGAAACACCTGTTACACAGACCAGGCAGCCAAGAGGGAATGCCACTGTAATGTCGCTGAGGTTATTTTTCTGCGCATTACAGAGGATTACCTGTCCGTGGTTTTTTCTCTTATGACCATGCCTTTTGAGACGTCTGTTTCCTTGGAGATACGGTCCTGTAACGCTGTCTTGGTCTTTTGCCATATCTCCGGCCGTGCCGGAAAAAACCAGGCGTCCTCCTTCATCTGCTGCTCCGGGACCCAGCTCAATTACGTGGTCTGCTCTTCGAATGATGCCAAGGTCGTGTTCCACTACTATTATTGTGTTGCCCTGATTTTTTAAATGGATGAGGTTCTGCCATAGGGCTTGCTGTTCGCGCGGGTGCAGACCTGTTGTGGGCTCATCCAGTATATACAGAATCCCGGTCAGGTCCCGGCCAAGCTGGGCACCCAGACGCAGCCTCTGAATTTCTCCGCCCGACAGGGTTGTAGTCGGTCGATCGAGTTCGAGGTAACCAAGACCCATTTCCTCTAAGGGTTTGAGCCTGGATGAAATGGCCTCGATAATGCGGATTCCAGCCTGTATGTTTCTAATTCCATGGAATTTTTCTGTAAATCCCGTGGAAAAGGAAAGTAGCCATAGGTAGGTCTTGTGTACAGACCATGTTATGAGATCAGGAAAGGCCCGGTCTTCTATACGGACACTTCGGGCAAATGGGTTTAACCCGGTCCCGCCGCATTTTCGGCAAGGTTGAGCCGATTTGTTTTTGCCCTTGCCCCCGCAGGAGAGACACATTCCATCCGGGTGGTTGCAGGAAAATATTTGGGGACTGAGAGCGGGAAAAGACTCTTGGCATTCAGGGCAGGTCATCTTCTCACTGAATGTAAGTATCTCAGGCCTTTTCCCCTTTTTTTTAGGAAGAATCTCTATCGCCACAGAACCGTCTCCCTGACTCAGGGCCAGGGTAAGAGAATCTGCAAGGCGTGAAAGGATCCCTGGTTTCACTATCAGACGATCCACTACCAGTTCCAGGGACTTGGGTTTCTTTTCCAATGTTACCGGGGCATCCAGGGAAAATGGCTTTTTGTCTATTCTTACCCTGAGAAAACCATCCCTTTTCAAATGGTTCAATATTTCATCCGGGGGTATCAGATCCATCCTTCGAGTCAGGGGCGCCATCAAGATCAATTTTGTACCCTCCGGAAGGTCCAGAATCCTGTCAGCCATCTGATCTACACTAAGTGCCCTGATCTCTATTTGGCACTTTGGGCAATACGGCCGGCCACATGTGGCGAAAAACAGGCGCATGAAGTCTGCTATTCCGGTGAGGGTAGCCACACTGGACCTGGGACTGCGCACAAAGGGCTTCTGCTCAAGAGCAATGGGGGGAGGGAGGCCTTTTATCGCATCCACCAAAGGCCTGTCCCATAGGTCGACAATACGTTTTACCGCCATGCCCAGAGATTCAAGGTAGCGATATTGACCCTCGGCAAAAAGCACATCCAGGGCCAGGGTTGATTTGCCGGAGCCTGATGGACCGGTCAGGACTGTGATTTTTCCCAGCGGTATCGAAAGGTCAAAGCCTTTCAGATTGTGTTGACGGACATTGACAATGTCTATGGTTTGATTTGTCATGCGTTATGAGTTATCTATGGAGCTCATGTTATAAGCTCGTCTTAACAAGAAAGGAAGAAAGGCCGTACACAGAGAATGCTTGGAAGCGGAAAGGGCACTGGTGGCCCTCCCGGACTTCAAATCCGGAGCACCGGGTGAAGAGCTCGGTGGGTGGGTTCGATTCCCATGCGCTTCCGCCATCTGATTTCAAAGGGTTATTTTGATTTATCTTTTACGCCCTCTTCGACGATTTCTATGGGCTGCAAGGGGGACAAACTCCTTTAAAATCACCAAGGCGCAAAGGACACAAAGAAAAGAATTTTTTGAGAAATGAAACATAGTGCTCTTTGTGGTTATTTAATCAAGGTTTATACAACATCACATAAGAGGAACACTTCAAAAAAGCATGTAGATAAAGGCTAATTGACATGTTAATCAACATGTCAATCAATCAAGCCATTCAATTTTGAATGAGTATGCCTGTAACTTCTCAATAAGTCCGGGCAAATCACATTTTGCGACTATCCAATGGATTCCGGCTTTCGCCGGAATGACAGGCGCTCACACCCAATCGTCATTCCCGCGAAGGCGGGAATCCAGTGACTGTTACCCAGGCTTATTGAGAAATTACGTATGCCTTTTACAATTGATTGACATTACAATAAAAAATTGTATCTGATCCTTTTTTTACAGATTAAATCAAGCCCTTTTTTACAACATATACAACATATTTATACAACATCGCCGTTCAGGTTATACAATGTTGTATAAATATACAGCTACTTGCCTTCCTTGAGCCTGTATCTGGTTGTTTTCAATCTTCCATAAGGCTCCAGGAAGTCCAAGCCTGAATCTCTGGGATTCAATCAATTCATTCAATGTAAGAAATACTCTCATTCAAAATTGAATGACTTGATTAAATGAAATTTTTTCTTTGGTGCGTTTTTCTATAAACCAATCCATAAGTTCTCTAAGTGTAATTTGTTCAGACCTCAATTATTTTTTCAAATGTGAGGGTACATTGAATTCAAAACCTTTCCGTCGGGCAATGGAAGCCTCATCAAGGAATTTTTATCGATTTGAAGCTTTCGGTGATAAAAAGATACTATCAAACCATATCCTTGTCGGCCGTAAATTGAAGTGACTTGAGGATGTTTGGTAGACTGTCTAATTTTGTAATAGATGTCCCCTATACTTTCTTAAATATTTTTCTAATTCTGATTCTACTTGGTGAAATTACTGTAAAATTCCCCAATATCTCATTTTCATGATTTATAATGGTAGAGGAAGCTATATTTGCCTTTAATTCTGTGCTCAGACCAGATAAACGGATTAAAATAACTCCATAAGAAACGAGATGTTGACGAAATACTAATTCGCCGAAATCCTTATCTGAAGTTATTAAAGGGGTAAACTTATTGTTTGCGAGCTGGAGCACCTCGTCATCGGATATAGATGGCGCCATTTCTGCTACATACCATACAGAATGACCGTCATCACGCAATCGTTCAACAATTTGTCTGTCAACACTTTCATCCGCAACAAAATTCATGCTGTTGCCTCTTCAACAGGGTATACTACGTCTGCTTTCAAAGCCTCGGCAGCAAATGCACACGATGCTTGTATTGCTTCATGTGTTAAACGGGGGTGTTCATTCAAAATTTGATCTATAGATTCACCAGATGCTATCTTTTCCAAGATTAATTCAACTGTAATTCGAGTTCCTTTAATAACAGGTTTGCCCATCATTGTTTTCGGGTTTGAAATTATTAGCTCGTTCATTATTAGCTCCTTTTTTTAGGCATAGAATAGAATCGGTCGGCTTCTCCCGTCTGCTTGGTCCGCTTGTTATATGCCCCTACGCCACAAAATACTTGAGAAATTCATAGAATGGAACTCCATCTAGTTTTGCTTGAGACTGCTCAAGTCTCCTTTTTTCTTCTTTGCGCTTTCTCCGCTCGTAAGCTCAAACTGTTTTCAGAGA
>DFBQ01000211.1:18189-20422 GCA_002367355.1 Deltaproteobacteria bacterium UBA3076
TCTGAAATCAGTTTGAACTTACCTCCGCTCTTCTTTCTTTCTTCTTGTTTTGCTCCTTTAGGACTTGCTCAATTGATCTAACCTTATCCGGCTTCTCTTTGCCGAATCTCTTGAAGTACAGGCTTTCTATGAACTCTGGCAAGGGAGCTTTCCAACGTTCTTGTTTGTGATTATCCAGCTTACCGAATTTCCGTGGATTCATACCAAGTTCTCGGGCCATCTGAATGTGAGCATGAGAAAGATGGTGCCGTTTTCTGGCATCAATCCATATCTTACATTTATCGGAAATCTTCTTTTTCTTTGCCATATTGGTTGTTCTCGCCCAAGTAGAACTGCGGGCATGAGTGACCGGGAAAAGCTTACCTGCCAAAATACAGGATGAACAAAGTGTAAACTACTTTTGACTTGTCGTGAAGGATGCCTATTTTTTCATGATTTTTTTCAGCCTGTCTTAATTATTCTCGTACTGTTTTGTCGCCAATTTGAGCGAATCTTTCCGCTAAAGAGGAGCATCCATTGAGGATGATTCTATGATATTCATCGTTCTCAAGATTTCTAACCAACGGGGAATCTGCAGGAATGGCCTTCAAGGTTTTATATGGCTATTGAGTTAACTCAGCTATCAGAGGGATCAGCCATGGCGATCGTTTAAGCCCAAGCGATAAAAACGGATCGCCAGGGAGGTAGCCACTTCAGATCCGGAATGTAAGTGGACTGAATCGGCCCTGGCAGAAAAATTAGGCGTTATCCAGCAAACCGTCAATACCTGGATCTCGGATATAAGAGCACGACAGAAGGCAGGCCGAAACACCGTTATCCTTCGTTTGAGCCGCCTTGGATGAACATAGGAAATGATCGCGAAGGTGGTGGGATTAGATCGAAGTGTAATTTCAAGAAATGTGCAAAATACCAAAATTAGTGATATGCACACAAAGCGAAAGACATTCAGAAATACGAAGACTGCAGCCATACATAAGGCTGATAATCAAATTATGAGGATCTCGCATAAACCCAATAACCTGGTCAACTTCTTCCCTGGATAACACTACAGGTATATAGGGCTCCTTTACAAGCTTTCAGACAGGCTTTAGGATCGAATCCCATGATAGTCCACAGGAATACCGGTTGCCTGTTGAACACCTCTGGGTATTATCCCATACTCAGGATCACCTAATAGGTCTGGAGAATACTCCTCACTTATGTCAGCAATCAATTCCATAAGATGAGGATCATTTTCAATGGCATCTACAAACTCTCCTAACCCATCTTTCCTCAAGGTTTCCGTTAATTCGGAATATGACATGTCGCCATACTTTCCTAAAAGCATTTCAAGTATTTGTTGATACATATACCAGTATCCCCCTCTAATACAATTCGCTTCATGTTCGCAGCTATCTGATTTTGAGGATAGCGAAAGTACTAGCCTATCGCAAGAGCGATATCGCGAGGTGGTGGGTAGCGGCCGACAAGGCCTCAATCTAACGGGTGAAAGTCCCGTCGTACCAATTGCCCGATTTCGGGTACGTAGCGATACCACAGTTCATGATGGGTGACCTCATGTCCATTGCGTGGTGTAAACGGCCCGGCTGCCCAGCGAAATACGCTGCGGTAGGCGCAAACCTGGGGGTCTAGTGAGTATGGGAGCCTGAACATAATGGAATGACTGCAGCCTCGAAATGCATGCGTCGTTGAAGTTGCTGAGCGACGATTTTTTGTGCGTGCCGAACTTCTCACCACTAAAGTGAGGCCGATGTTCTTCGGTAAGAAACGGGTAAGTGCACCGAAGAGACGCCACGGGGTAAGGTTCCAAGCACCTATACAAAGATTAGGGAGATAACGTCGGGAAGGGCCATCTTCCAGCAGGGACTGATGACAACCTGCAAAGACTCTCTGAAATAGGGATAACCGAAGTCAGAGAGAGGGTTTTGGTCTGGCGCATGAGCCAGTATGAGCGATGAAGGAGGGGTAATGCCCTCTGATGTGGTGCAAGACATCACGCCGCAAGAGGTAACACCTTGAGCGGGCAAAGGGGCTCTGGGCACTTGGCGGATCTATGGGACAGTTTCGGGCTCAGAACCGGAGTAGCTGTGTCTCAATAAATGATCTATCCCTACATGTAAACCAAAATCGAGAGGGGTGTATATGAACCAGCATTTAAGCTTTATCAATAGTGGAAAGGCAGTAAGGGGAAAAGCCAAGGTCAGAACCGGACTCGTTATGTGAAGGCCGCACT
>DFBQ01000210.1 GCA_002367355.1 Deltaproteobacteria bacterium UBA3076
TAATACTTGATCAGCTCAGGCATCATAAGCAAAGTATGAGCGGAAGAGCATCAAAAAATTTTGGCTGCTGAAAAAACTGCTGTCATACTCAGTCGAATTGTAGGGTCTCCGGTATGCCTGAAACCCTCTGCCTCTGCCAACTTCAATGTCTCATGGAAATTTTTGGGAGAAACGTGCTTCTTAGGTTCCACGACAAGGAGGTGGCCGCCGGCTTGCAGCAGTGATCTGATCTGCCGAAAGAGTCCGGCGCGGTCAGGGACTTCGTGGATCATCCAGAAACCAAGGACGAAATCGACCTTGGTTGTTATGCCGAGATCCTTGGAAGTACAGCGGTGAGTTTGGATGCGCTTTACAACACCTGCTCGCCTGGCACGTTTTCTAAGAACATCCAGCATTTCCTGCTGGACATCGACAGAGATTACGAGGCCGTTGTCGCCGATCAGACGAGCCATGCCGATGGAGAAGAATCCCATACCGCAGCCAATGTCGAGCACGGTCATGCCTGGAGCAACATATGGCCGAAGTATCTTATCAGGGTTATGTAGCAATCGCCTGAGAGGATTATCAAACAAATAGGCATGCCGCCAAGGACAGACATGATTTTCCAAAATAAAGCTCCCTGTGATCAGAAGAATATGGGTCAAGCCTTTGCTTGACCCATATCACTATCCATGTCCTATAATCTTATGTCACATGATGTTACAGAAATAATTTTGCCTGAGACCAATATATTAAATTTAAATCCCGGTTGCTCAAAAACTCACTTTACCAAGAATACCAGCAGTGATACCAGGCATTGGATAACCTGAACGCAGCTCATACTCCTGGTCAGTTACATTGTTGACATAGGCCTTCAGCGTAAAGTCGCAATGCGTAAGCTTGAATGTATGTTGCGCTCCCACATTGACTGTTATAATATCATCCAGCATTTTCCCTTTCTTACTCTCACGCTCATCCAGATACTGAGAGTTAAGCGTTACCACCCCGTTTTCCCAGAGCTTGTAGCTGAGCCCCAGAGTCACCTTGTTCCTGGGCTGGTTTTGCATAAAGTAGTGGGTCTGGTCACTATCAAAAGGGTGATGTTCTGCAGACCAGTTCTTCCATGTGTAGCTAAGATAACCGCTCAGATCATGAGTAAAGCTCCTTGTCAACTCCAGTTCAAAGCCATACAGCTCCACATCGATATTGTATACTTGGGCGCTCGCTGCGCCACTGATGTAATTATGTTGTTGATAATCGCTGATATCAGTGTAATAAATTGATGTCCTGAGTTTTGTATCGAACCACGTTTCCTTCAATAGTCCGAGTTCATATGTCCAGGATGTTTCGGTTTCGAATTCGGGATTTGCCTTGAGGTATTCTTCTGTGGACGCACCCTGCGCCCATCGCCAGAGGTCTCATATTCAAGGCGTTCGCATTTCACGACTGACAGCAGCGTACAGGGACAGGCTCGTATCAAACTCATAGTCCAGCCGGGCCTTTGGACACCACTCGTTCTCTATCCTTCGATACGCATATTGCGCTTTTGATGCTTCGCTCATATCCGGTAATCCAGCCTTGTAGGCATCGCTCTGGAACTCATAGTAGCGAGCCCCCCAGGTGATGGTTAAAGCAGGGGTTATGGACCATACGTCCTGGAAATATCCGGAAATGATTTCGTAATAGTCCTTATTGTCTTTGTCCCCCTGGGTCCGGTAATCGCCTCCAATGGAAAAGGCGTGGTTTACAATAAGCTCAAAATCCAGATAGTCCAGGTTATAACCCATGTTGTATTCATTGGAATCAAGCTGCTTCTTTTGAGTTCCATCTGATGTGTAAGACAATCTGTCTCTCTCAGACTTGTGTTTATAGATCTGGGCCCGGAGTTCACCCGGACCTAATGGTTGCTCAAACAGGATATTATATTCGTTGGTTCTCCTCTTCCAGTAGGAATCCCCGCCAGGGTAACTCTTCCCTTCATAATCGTGAGTAAACGTATCAACCTCATCTGCCGGGACAACCGGGTAATCCGGGTCATAGTCATCCCTTGCGGAATCATTTATTACGGCATATCCTGTCTCATTCTCCACATGGTCCCATCCGCAACTGAGTGTCCCATCTGTTGGGAGATAAAGAGAAATCCGGCTGTTGAAACTTCCGGTGTCGTAATAATTGTTTCGCAGGTACCCGTCTCCACTCCTGCCGGCACCGGAAAAAGAATACCCGATTGTATTGAACAGACCACCTAATATACTCGCACTGTAGCTCTCTGCCCCATAAGAACCGAACTCGGTCGTCACCGATATGTCGGGTTTGATCTCATCCGTCTTTTTCCCCTTCTTGGTAATGATATTGATGGCCCCACCCATGGAAAAGGGATAAAGGAGCGAATGACTCCCTCGAATGATCTCAATTGTCTCGACATTATCCAAAGGCATGCTGGTCCAGTCTATCTTGTAGTAACCCCTTTTCCCCATTAGCCTCATGGGTCTGCCGTCCATGAATATCTGGATGCGCGACTGGTCCATGCCCCTGATATACACGGTCTCCGAGGGACTTGGCGTGATGTTGGAGCGGAGTACATTTATACCCAGGGCCTCACTCAAGACATCCTGGATGTTCTGCATCCTGCCGGCCTTTTTGAACTTGTCCACGTTGATAACAGTGACATCAGGCATCACAACCATGGCCTCATCCCTCAAAGGATGATCCCTGACAATGACCTTTTCAAGCCTGTAAGGATGCCCCTCCTTTTTCTCTTTCTCAACCTGCGCGGAAGAATATCCTGGAATGGATAAGAGAAAGAGGAAGCTTATCATTGTGACAAGGTAGATATTAAACAGCTTCTTCATTGTTGCCCTTCTCCCTTTTGTTAAGAACATTAATCTCGATTTTGCCCGACCAGGGCGGTTCCCAAACTCCCAAGGCAGCCCTTGTCAAAGGACGTCACCTTGCTTCTTAAAGCTTTACCACCTCCTTTTTTGAAAATTTAGTATTAACATATTGACATTTATGCTACTTAGTGTCAACATATTGACATTTATGCTACTTAGTGTCAAGAAATTTGCATGTCAACTTTAGACTTGGGGAGCTGTTTATGAAGCAAGTAAAGCAGATGGTTTTCGTAATAGCGATAATCTTGGCTGTAGCCGAATGGATCTTGCCGTCCGAGGCCGGGGCTTGGAGCCGCGGCCATTTCTATGTTATCGGAACCGGACCGGCAGGGCCCAGGATGGCGACACTTCAGGCCCTGGATGTGATTAAACGGATGGATGTAATTACAGCCTCAGTCAAGCATGTGAAGCTCTTTGATGAGTTCATTGGGGACAAACCCGTACTGTTTGATCCATGGAAAGGTCTTTGGGACTACAAAGGGAAAAGCTATCGGGAACTGGGTAAGGAGGAAAGAGCCAGGTTCGATGTGGAACGATTTCGAGTAAGAGATAAACGGGTGGAGCAGATCAAGGACCTTTTGTCCAAGGGAAAGGACGTGGGATTGCTCGACTCCGGCAACCCGTGCCTGTTTGGTCCAAGCCACTGGTATGTGGAACAACTTGACCATGATGACGTAGTCATTATTCCGGGCATGGGGTGCGATGCAGCAGCCATGGCAGCTTTGGGCAAAAGTACTATTCCTGCATATGACACCCGTTTTGTCATGCAGACGTCTCCTATGTTTCTGATGAATCGGAACATGGAAGATCGCCGGATATTAAAAGACCTGAGCAAGTATCCGACCACTATGGTTCTGTACATGGCCTTGCGGAATCCGGAGAGTCTTTTTGCGGCGCTCAAAGAAACGCTCCCGCCGGACATGCCGTGCGCTGTGGTTTACTGGGCAGGGCACCCTGACAAACAGCGTATCCTGCGGGGAAGAGTGGCTGATATGGGCCAAAAGCTCTCAAAAGAAAAAGAAGGTTTTATGGGACTTTTATTCATCGGGCGCTTCCTGGAAGGTAAACCATATGAGGCGGCCAAAAAATGAATCGAAATTCATAACATCGCAGGAATCATTATATAGATAGTGAATCAGCGTCCAGCCGTGACTGGGCCGGCAATGGAGGAGGAAGGTAATGAAACTGGGAAAAAAGAAACTATCGTGGCTGACAGGCTTTATTCTGGTCATTTCATTGTCCATGATTACTCTGCCTGCAAATGCGCACAACCTTTGGCTGGGATTGGATCATTACGATCATAAGGTTGGAGGGACCGCAAAGGTCTTTCTGTATCTGGCCCATTCCCTCCCTTTTGCCGACCTGGGAAAACCTGAAAATATGAAGGAGTTTTTCTATCTGGATCCGTCAGGAAAGAGAAAAGAATTTGTATTGAAGGAGCCTGATCCTGAGTCATTTTTCAATGAGGTTGGAGTTCCGCTGGACCTGGAAGAAGAAGGGACATATATGGCAAGCGCTGTAATGAAGCCGGTATTTATAACCATGACTCCTGAAGGCAGAAAAAAGCAAAGCAAAAAAGGGCTTTCCAATGCCCTGAGCTGCCGTTATGTGGAGTTCTTTGCCAAGGCCATCTTCCATGCAGGAAAGCCCGGAGGGGATGCCTACAGAACTGTGTTGGGACAGACCATTGAAATTGTGCCCCAGGAAGATCCCGGATTGCTCAAGGCCGGAGACTATCTTCCTGTCAAGGTACTGTTTCAGGGCAAGCCGCTTCTCGGTGCATATGTGTATGCCACTTATATCGGATTTTCAACAAGAGAAGAATATGCCTTTACAACAAAGACCGGCAATAACGGTATAGCCAGAATTCGTATCACAAATCCGGGTATCTGGTGGATTAAGGTGCCGCATAAAAAGCCCTATGGGGACGAATCTGAGTGCGATACCGGGCAATATGCCGGCATAATGACCCTTGAGGTGAAATAGACGTAAAGTGAAGCCGGATGCCGTTGTTTCCCTGGCATACGGCCTAATTGTTCTTTTCCCATTTGGCAATTACCAGGGAGACGGTAATTATGGGGCCTGCGGAGGGATTTTTGAAAAATACGCTGAATAGTCACCACCTGAAGCGAGAAATCGGTCTCTTCTCCGCCACGGCCCTGGTGATTGCCAACATGGTGGGGACCGGCATATTCACCACCTCAGGTTTCATCATACAAGAGTTAGGCAATCCTCAAACCATGCTTCTCTGCTGGTTTGTCGGGGGCGTATTCGCCCTGTGCGGCGCTCTTTGTTATGGAGAGCTTGGCGCCATGTTCCCCAGGGCCGGCGGGGAGTATGTGTTTCTGCGGGAGAGCTTTGGCAAGGGGATGGGCTTTCTTTCCGGCTGGATCTCTCTGATCGTCGGGTTTTCAGCCCCTATTGCAGCAGCCTCCATTGCCTTTGCCACCTATTTTTCCCGCACCTTGTCCCCCTCTTACAGTTCAGAATTTACCATTCCCTTGCTGGGATCTGACATTTTTATCATATCACCGGTTACCTTGCTGGCA
>DFBQ01000153.1 GCA_002367355.1 Deltaproteobacteria bacterium UBA3076
GAAAACGTTCTTGAAACTCAATCAGATTCATTTGTTTACAATGTGCCATAAGAACCTCCTACTAACCAAAAATATAATAATATATATACCACATTCTGATTGAAGAATCAAGCAATAACAACATTTTGCGGAGCTAACTCAATAGGCATATAAACATATCCATAAAAAGTGAATACAGCCCCGTTGATATGCTGCTTGGGCTTCCGTTTTTCCCTCTGTGGTTCCCTTGTACCTATATTGTTGAAGGGGATGTGGTGATTATACAATCATCCCTGTAACAAGGACTGTGCTTGAACTCAAGGAAGTTATGGACTATTGATAGAAACCCCCGCCATGGTAACCGGTCACACTCCCTGGGAGGAAGTGAACAATTGCCAGGCATGACCTGTCTGCGGATGGAACATAGGCAGGTGGAGCAATATTATTAAACCTAAATTGAGCGATTGGCGGTTGGCTATTAGCTAAATCATGTATCAAGGAGAAGATTGAAGTGTATGACTCCTCAGACCTCAGGAAAGGACTAAAAATAGCTATCGACGGGGAACCGTATGTCATTACTGATTTCCAGTTTTCCAAGCCGGGAAAGGGGCAGGCCCTTTATAAATGCAAGCTCAAAAACATGGTGACCGGTTACACTGTGGATCGTACTTACCGCTCAGGTTATAAATTCGAACCTGCCAACCTCGACGAAGTGCATATGCAATATCTCTACAGGGACAACGAAGGCTTTCACTTTATGAACACAAATACCTACGATCAAGTAGCCTTAACAAATGACCAGGTAGGGGAAGCAAAAAGCTTCCTACTGGAAAATATGGAGGTTGACATCCTCTTCTTCCAGGGGACTTCTATTGACATCTCTCTGCCGACTTTCGTTGAACTTGAGGTGGCAGAATCTGCTCCTGGAATTCGGGGAGACACAGCCACTGGTGCCACAAAGCCTGTAACCCTTGAAACAGGCCACGAGATCCAGGTACCTCTTTTCATAAAGCAAGGCGAAGTCCTGAAGATTGACACCCGCACAGGGGAATATGTGGAGCGGGCAAAAAAATAGAACCTGATCTTAACAAGCCTTCTCACTCTATCACCAATATCTATAAGGCAGGGGAAATCACTTCCAGGCACAGGATATTGGCAACCCGGGGCGGAATTATAAAAGCCATCAGGTCTTTTCTGGCCGAACAGGGATTTCTTGAAGTCCAAACCCCTCTTATGATTAAAGCCCCTGTACCCGAGGCCTCTATTGAAGCATTTCCGGTTTTCCAGGGTAATGGCAGGCCGGACCTGTATCTGATCCCCTCACCTGAAATCAGCCTGAAACGCCTTTTGGCAGAAGGGCTTGATCGGATTTTCCAGATAGGGCCTGTATTTCGACAGGAAGAACAGGGCCATCATCACCTCCCCGAGTTCACCATGCTGGAGTGGTACAGGGCGGGCGCAGACTACCACGCCCTTATGTCTGATTGTGAAACCATAATTGAAATAACGGCCCGCGCGGCTGGCTGGAAAGGTGATTCAGTAACGTACAAAGGCCGAAAAATCAATATCAATCCCCCGTTTCCAAGAATTACCATAAAAAAAGTGTTTGAAAAATATGCCGGCTGGACACCGGGTCCCGCACCGGATTTAGACCGATTCAACCAAGACATGGTGACAAAGATAGAACCCAACCTGCCTTCGGATCGACCGGTCTTTTTAATGGATTATCCGGCATCCTGCGCATCTCTTGCCAGGCTGAAAAAATCCGACACTGAGGTGGCGGAGAGAGTTGAGCTGTATGCGGGCGGCCTTGAGATTGCTAACGGCTTTTCCGAACTTACAGACCAGGAGGAGCAAGAGGCAAGATTCAGGAAAGAGGCTGGAAGACGCAGAGAACAGGGACTTAGGGCCTATCCCTGGCCTGAAGAATTTCTATTATCCCTGAGGAAGCTCTCCAAATGCGCAGGCATGGCACTTGGTATAGACCGCCTGGTAATGCTGCTCACAAATGCGTCCAATATCAACGATGTGGTAGCCTTCCCACCGGAAAAAATCTAGCCAACTGCCATGCCCTGAAGCGGATTATCATAATACCAGTTCGGCACCGGCCTTTCGGGCATCTTTCTCGTTTACCAGGGAGAGCAGAAGGATGCCAAGGATGAAGAAAAAGATAAGGGAGAGGATTGAGTTTCGGGAAGAGCCGGTCCAGTGCCGGATAATGGCAAAGATGAATGGCCCCCAGACTGCTGAGAACTTGTTGACCACTGAGTAGAAGCCGAAAAACTCGGCTGAGGCGCCTTCGGGAATAATTGAGGCGTAAAAGGAACGGCTGATGGCCTGTGATCCGCCGAGTACAAGGCCGACAATCCCGCCCATGACGAAGTACTCTATTGCTGAATGAATAAAATAGGCATAGATCACCACACCGCTCCATCCTATCAAAGTAACAATCACAGCCCGTTTGGCTCCAATTCGCTCTGAAATCCATGCTAAGACAAGTGCCCCGAGAAAGGCTACGGCCTGCACGAGCAGAAGTGTCATCATAAGTGTCGTGGTGGAGAGATGAAGTTCCTGCTTTCCATATATCGTAGCCATCTGGATGACAGTCTGTATCCCCTCGTTGTAAACAAGGAAGGCCGCGAGAAATAACACGAGGTGACGGAGTTGGCGCAACTTGCGGATTGTTCTCCAGACCCGTGAAACACCCATGGAGATATAACCCAGATTCAATGGGACACGCGGGAAGCCCTCAGGCAGGGCCTGCATCCTGCGCGGTTCCCGGAGCAAAGAGACAGTCACCAGGGCAAAACCGCCCCACCACAATACAGCAGTCAGCATCCCCAGGCGGGCAGCCTCGGCCTCGGAAAGACCGATCTTTTCATGTCCTGCCAGGAGCACCAGGGCTAGCGCAAACTGTAGCCCGCCCCCCACATATCCGTATGCAAAGCCCTTGCTGGAGATCCGGTCCGTCTCCCCGTCCGGGGCGATCTGGGGGAGGAAGGCATCATAGAAAACATTGGCTCCGACAAATCCGATCTGGGAAATGACAAACAGGATCATGGTCAACCATACGTCCCCAGCCTTACTAAAGGAGAGGAAGGCCGCGCTCACTACGCCCAGATAACAGAAGGAGAATAAAAAGCGTTTTTTTGTGCAACAGAAGTCGGCAATGGCTCCAAGTGTCGGGGCTGCAATAAAGACGAGGAACGCTGCTGCTGAAACCATGAATCCCCACAGGGTCTCGGCGGCGTAAAGAGTGCCTCTGATTTCCAATCCATCAGGAGGAACCACCACGCCTGCGAAGTAAATGGGCAGGATGGCCACGGCCAAGGTGGTAACATAGGCGGAATTAGCCCAGTCATACATGGCCCAGCCAAAAATGACCCTGCGGTCCCCCCGGATAGGTGTATTTGCTACATTTTCAGACGCCTGCCGCATGTTTTCAGTTCCTTTCCATAAATGGTTAACTATTAAATTGTAACATGAGGGGCCCATCACATGTAACATGTATTTGTGACTTGTAGGGTTTCTAAAACATGAGTATTTTGGGCAGAGGTGGCTATCCCTATGCATGCAAGGACCTATTTATTGGTGGGGGCCCTTACCCGGGACCTCACCAAAGACGGCTTTCGCTATGGCGGTACGGTAGCTTATGCCGGCCTGACCGCCATGGCCTTAGGATACAGCGTCACAATATTCATTACGTGCGCGCCGGACGAGCCTGTGCACGAAGTCCTTCCAGGGGCAACCATTCACATTCTCGATTCCCTGACGACTACTACCTTTCGCAACCAGAATACCTCATCCGGCAGGGTTCAGCAGCTCCTTGGTACTGCTCGTCACATCCAACCGAATAAAATCTCGCAGACCTTTTATTCTGCAGACATCATTCACATCGCCCCAGTGGCTGATGAATGTCCTTGGGAACTCCGGGAAGTTTTTTTGCCAAGAGGACGACTTGTAGCCACCCTGCAGGGGTGGTTCAGGACCTGGGACAGTAGCGGCATGGTTTCTCATCAACGTGTGCCCCCGGAGCAACTGGCTGGTTTTTACGCTGTGGTCTTGAGTCTTGAGGACTTGGATGGTGATCTGGCCTATGCACGGACCTTGGCCGGCGTGGTGCCGATTTTTGTAGTAACTGAGGGCCATCTGGGTGCGAGGCTTTTCTGGCAGGGCAGCGAGCGTATCTTCTTGTCACCCGAGGCGCAGGAGAAGGACCCCTGTGGGGCTGGAGATATCTTTGCCGCTGCTTTTTTTTCTGCCCTTGATCAGGGCCATTCCCCAGGGGCTGCGGTCAGGTTTGCAAACCGTCTGGCCGCATTCTCGGTAAGCCGCCTGGGGCTTGCCTCTGTGCCCACGGCTTCGGAGATACAACAGGCCGGGATTTTGTTGGACGAGAATTTGCCTCACACATCAGGGACCTGGACATGAGAGTTCCGGATAAAGAAAGCGCATACACCGACATCCATGTGCACGCCGTTCCGCGTGATGGGAAGATCCAGACTCACGGCTGGCGGCGGGCATTGTTTGCCCTGGCTGCCAAGCGATCCGGTGCGCACGGGACAGGACCGGAGGCTGCGCAAACTTATACTGAAACACTGGCGAGATATCTTCACAGCGCCCGTCATGTTGCATTTTCTGTCGCCTTGTTTTCTCCAAACGCTTTAGCCGCTTAACCTCCTTTTGCTGAAGAATATGCCCAATTATTTGTATGTTTCGAGCGACTATTGCTATCGCAACATATCTCTTGAAACCATGGATACCATGGTCCAAACGGCGGTCTAATCCATGATTCTCCAAAGCATTGATT
>DFBQ01000047.1:0-10945 GCA_002367355.1 Deltaproteobacteria bacterium UBA3076
TATTTGAGGTTTTGTCACTACGTTGCTGCCCAACTCTGCACCCCGAGCAAAAAAATGTATATGAACATCATTGTTTCCGATAATTTTCCGTTTTACTGATTTGCGAATACCATTTAAGACATGATCACTGTGAGTCTCCACAACAACCTGAACTCCATGTGCCGCAGCCAGAGCGAGAAACTCTCCAATTCGTGATTGACCCGCAGGATGCAAATGGGCCTCGGGGTTTTCAACGATCAGCATTGTACTTGGTTCTGCCATGAGTCCTGCTACAACAATCGGTAGAGTGTAACAAATGCCAAAACCCATGTTTGTAGGACGCAGGTAATCGGTCTGTTCGCCATAAACCTTAGTCTCAAGTCTCACACTATCAGCCTTGGTGATGGCTTCTACGTTTAAAGCTATACCGGGTACGATCTGCCGCATCCAAAGCTGCGTCTGATGGGCAAGTGATCGGCTTACCGTACTTTGATCAGTTGGTAAGGCCATAGATGAAATAGGGATAGGGTCACCTCCAAACTCAGATAGGCAATGGGCAGTGTATTCCCCCTTAATGCCCACATCCATGTCTATCTTGGGCGATTCTGCCATCGGGTAAGTTAATCTAGGTCCCAAACGCTCAGCCGTTAAATAGAAAAACCTTGGTGCAAAGGGGCCTAATGGAGGTAAGTCTTCGCCTTTAGAAATACCTTTCATGAAATGTTGATGAGGGATCTCTTTTTCATAATAAAAGGTCCAACCAAATATCTGCTCTGGATTTGCATTGAAGCATAAAGTAAAGGCTATGCTGTCCTCCTGACTTCCTCCAAATAAGGCATCTTGGGCCGTACCAATCTTGATCAATTCACCATTTAGGGGAAGCTCATTGTCTTTCAAACTTCCTATGCTAAATGCCTGCCTCAATAACAGCAAGGCTTGCAAAACCGTTGATTTACCTGTGCCATTATTTCCTGCCAAAAGTGTAAGTTTACCAAAAGTTATATTTTGATCCTCAAAGCACTTAAACCGTTCGATCCGGAGATAGGAGATCATGATATGGCCTCCTTAATAATATCTAATGTGGTTGAAAACCGCCTATGTACCCTTTTTTTACCACCAGTACCCTGGGTGATCGACTGAAAGTAAACATCATCGTTATTCATTTTATCTATAAAGCCATCGATGATTTTGTTTTTATTTTTTAAGAGTTCATTCTCGTCAAATCCTTCCAAACACACGGACCAGACCTCAAAAAGCGACTTGTTAATTGGATTTCTGGGGTCCGACCTTCCGTACATTTTGCGGAAGGCATATTGACCAAAAACACTTTCCGAGATCCTCATTGCTCTGAAGAAGGAATTTTCAAGCGCTTCAATCTCATTACGTTTCATTTTGTTAATTGATACCATCGTACTACTTAAAAATTTATTAAAATCTGATTCTTTGTATTCTGTATATGGTTTGAGGTGGAAGGCACAATAGCGAAGAACGCATTCTCGATCATCCATACGTTTGGTATTAATGGAACTAGTAGTTGCTGAAAGAAATTCTTTTGAATCTGCCAATTTCATAAGCAGCTTTGTAGCAAGCCCCTGATAAAGACAGTGTCGAATTTCTTGCGCCGACAAAACCATACCACCGGTATTAATACGGTAGAAAATGGTGAATTTCACTTCAGGAGGGGTATCAGGTTTGATAACGTATAAATTTAAATGTGTCTCTTCGATTTGTCGTTGAAAGCTGCGTGGCAGCTCATCGAAATTTTTTCCGTTCAATTGAGCCCCAAGAAATTCAAGATTTTCTAACCGGAGGTCTTTTTTATTGAAAAAACGATCCAAAGTCCATAAGCGTTGAAGCCCATCGACTACCAGCCATTCGTTGTCATTTTTGGCATCCAAGTAAAAAGAAGGCAATGGAATCCTTATCAAGATGGACTCTATCAAGCGGCTCTGGCGCACATCATCCCACACTACTTTGCGCTGAAATTGCGGCTGGAGATTAATTTCTCCCCTTTCAACTTTTCGCATGACTTGAAATATAGTCATTGGTGTAGGATCAACTTTGATTCTGGCTGGATCGTAGGGCTTTTCAATACGTTCTTCACTTAGGGTATCCTCTTTATCATCAATTCCTTTATCAAACTCATATGTATCGCGAGGATTTTGTTCGACTTGTTTATTATCATATGACATTTTGCAGTCTCCCTAATATTTCAGATATGGTTAAAATCTGTTGAAGCGGGAAGTTATGCGGAAAAGATGAGAGTTCACATGTTTAGAATCCTTGAGTATCCAAATTTAGGATCCATTTCGTATTTTGGATTCTTGGTTTTTTCCGGTTTAGGACTCGCACATTAGTTGCAAAGACCCCCCCCAAGGCAGACTTACACACTTCAAAGGCGTTTCGTTTTATAAAGAGTGTATCTGTTCCCTATTATTTTTGCAGATGTCATTATAAGTCCCGGTTCAAAAATTTTCTATCTACACCTCAACCCTGACTTTGCCGGTTAACAAATCGTGCATGAGGCCTTTTTTCTGAAGTTTGAGTTTGTCGCTGTATTGCTCTTCGGTGCGAATCCGGGCGTCGTGGGAATCAAGGCACTTCGCAATATTTTTCTGCTCAGTTAATATGGGCAAACCGATAAAACAGTCCTTTACAATGTTTGTATTCAAATTAGCTTGGGTACCAGTTTGCCCTTGAGACCTAAAATAGGATTGTTTGGATCTCAGAAAATGAATAAAGAATTCTGGGCACATGAATTCATCATATTGATCAAACACGACAAAACCATCATGAATACAAGCATTCATATCAAGAATGATAGGTTCACCAATAGTTGCACATATGCTCATAATGATTTGTCCTGGATATACAGATACACTCTTATTAACACCAGCAGACGATAGATATTGTTCAGTTTCTTTCAATAGGCCATTAGCTCTAGTAACATCTGAAATGCGTATCCATCCCCTACCTTCCTGAGCAAACCACACTGGATTATCAATTGGTCTTGGGCTAGCGCCTCGGCGAACACGCGAAATCTTGCCTATCGAAACTACCTGCCACTCCTTAGGTGTCCTCCCCAACGTCGAATCCTTAAACTGCTCAGGGTGGGCTTTTGGGTCACGGAGTTTGTCGTTTTTATCCAGCCCGCGGGTAAGCAGGTCTTGTAGCAGCCCTTGCTTCATGGCTTTGAGCTTTGAAATCAGCGCTTCGGTTTTTTGAATGGCCTCGTCTATGGTGTCGAGGATTTCGGCGATGCGGTGTTGTTCGGGGAGAGGTGGATGCGCGATCTTCCAGTTGAGTGTTTCCTTTGGTGGAAGTCGAACATGACTATTAGTGGTTCCAGTAGCCACTCTTTCAAGTTCACTCCGAAAACATTCGGATTTCATATACCAACTGTAAAATTCGATATCGGCATCCTCGTGTATTGGAACATAAAGCATGAACTCGGTTGATGCACATTGTCGAAATTCACCATGAAGATCTCGAACTACGCTAACCCGGGACTTACGGGGATTCAATTTGGAAACAAGAACACAGGCATGCGATATCAGAAACTTGTTGCTGCCGATAGTATTGCCAAGTTCAACAACAGGACCACCTGATTCGTCCCATGCAGGAATACTATGGTGGAGAAACGCTTGCTCAGGCTGGGAGGCTGGCAAGCAGCTCGTCGTATCCAAACGAAAGAGAGCCTTTAAGGGAAGCTTATTCCAACTCGATTTAGTCATACCCCAACTCCCGTGTAAACTCGCTAAGTGCCATGACTGCCTTTTCCCGGTCCTCCTCAATATCCCTCAACGTCACCCGATACTTTTCCCACCAATTCTCCACCACGGCGACAACTTCCTGGCGATGGGCAGTTACATAACTTTCCAGATGCCCGGCAAGTTCTTCATTGAGAATATCCAGCACCAGGTCCCTGCAATCATCATCAGAAAGGGCCTCACGGGCTTCATGCAAGCGCTTGATAAATCTCTTTTGAAGTTCCTTGAACCGTTTTTTGGCTCCTTTTAATTGGCTGGTTATTTCCACATAGGGTTGGAGTTCTTGTTCCAATTCCCGGATTTTGTTTTCAATAGGCTCCACTTTTTCTGGAAGAGCCTTCAGTTGGGCTTCCATTTCTACCGTCAATGTATCGTCGCCCTTGTCTTGGTAGTATTTTATGGAGCCCCTTTTACGAACACTTCCGGTCAATGTCTTGATCTGCTTTTTATCCTCCTTTATTTCATTTTTCAGCTCTTTAATCCGAGCTTTCAATTCTTTTGCGTAATTTGGTTTTTCTCCTTCATCTTCCGAAGGTTCATCCTCTACATCATCGGCAAAGTCTCTGCTCTCAAAGGCCTCTTTTTCCTGCTCCAGGCCCACAATATCCTGCCGGGCCTGTTCCTGTTCATCCAGATAATCAGGGATCAACCTGGTTACCAGGGGATCATCGGCCAGATCAAAGTGATTGCCTCTGGCTTCTTCCATAGCGGCTTCTATGGTGTCCACCCAGCCGTCCACCAATCCCCCAAAACCCTGTGCAATGAGGGTTTTTAAATCAAATTTATTTTCATTCCACCATGTGGCAATTACACCTGCGACCTTAAAACGGTCGAGCAATCCCACGGGCACAAGGTCTGACACAAAGGCATCCAAAAGATCGGTACGCACATTCATGAGGTTTCTGGTCTCAGGCAGATCAACCAGCGATTGCTTGTGTTTTGCCCACCATTGATGAAATGCTTCCCTCAATTTTGCTTCTTGTTGCCGTATGCCCTTTCCAGCCTCAATCCGTTGTTTAATCTGGCCTCGATCCTTTAGCGCAGAATCAAAATCATAGTAGTCCGCATTACGTTCTACGAATATAGTGGAGATCTTCAGGCCGTGGGCATAAAGGAGATCTTTTTTAGCCTCGACTTCGGCCCTGGGAATTCCACCTAACAGGTGAGCACGGACATCTTGAGGCTCGGGTGGAGGGGCATTGTCCGCATACCGACGGATGTTCAGGTTCCAGTCGTTTGACTTAAGATCATTTCTGGAGACAACGGCTGCATATCCGGGGATGTCTTCAAAGGCGTCAAAGGTGGATGTGATCTTTTCAATATGTTCAGGCCTCAGATAGTTCTGTGCCCGGCCGGCATAAAATTCCGCATCTGCATTGATAAAGAGAATTTTATTCTTTCGTTCCCCCGACTTTGCGCCCCTTGCCCGGCACACCAACACACAGGCGGGAATCCCGGTGCCGTAAAAAAGATTAGGCGGAAATCCTATAACTGCCTCCAACAGATCATCTTCGATAATGCCCTTGCGAATCTTTTTTTCAGCGCCAGCTCGAAATAGGACCCCATGGGGCATAACCGTTGCCATCATGCCGTTTGTTCTCAGGACTGCCAGCATGTGCTGCAAAAACATGAGATCGCCTTTCTTGCCGGTCTCAGGGCAGAAGCCGTATCTAAACCTTTCGGTGAACTTCATGCCGTCTTTTGAATAATTCTGGCTGAAGGGCGGATTGGTTATGACCCGGTCAAAGCGCATCAACTCGCCGCCGTCCAGATGAAGGGGATTTGAGAGGACATCATCATTCTGGATATCTGCATCCGCAATGCCGTGAAGGATCATGTTCATCTTACACATGGACCAGACACCGCCGTTGTTGTCCTGGCCGTATAGCCGGAGATTAAAGGGGTTATCCCCATGCTCTTCCACATACTGCTTGGAGTGGATTAACATACCGCCCGAGCCTGCACAGGGATCATATATGCGCATGCCTTCCTGGGGCTTGAGTATGCGCACCATCAAACGGACCACATCCCTGGGGGTATAGAATTCCCCTCCCTTTTTGCCTGCTGAATCTGCAAATTGCCCGATAAGATACTCATAGGCAGCGCCAATAAGGTCAGGAAATTCAAAATCAACGTCTCTCAGGCGATATTTGTTAAAATGATTGATCAGGTCGCGGAGTTTCTGGTCAGGGATTCTTGTTTTCCCCACTTTCCTTTGAAAATCAATATGCCCGAGCACGCCCTCAAGGCTTCGGTTGTCATGCTCAAGCGCGCTTAACGCCTTATTCAGCTCATCGCCTATGTTGCGGTGCTCATGTTTGATCTTTTCCCACCGTGCCGACTTTGGGACAAAAAAGGACTTTGCATACCTGGCAGGATCTTCGGCCCGCTTTATTGCCTGTTCTCGTGTTCGGCCTCTGGCAAGGTTGGTTTTTATGGTCTTTTCGTAGTCTTCATCAAAAACGTCCGAGCACCGCTTTAGAAAAAGCATGCCGAAAATATATTCCTTAAATTCCGAGGCATCCATCTTCCCGCGCAAAATATCAGCGGCTGCGAAAAGATGGTGTTCAAGCTGGCTTAGTGTGAGTTTTTTCATAAGTCTTTTTAGACAGGATAGACAGGATTAACATGATGGTTTTATTGGCAAACCGGTCATAAATCCTGTCTATCCTGTTGTCCTGTCTAAATTTGTCCTATCGTAAAGATCTCCGGGCATTGCTGCCTCATGCTTAAAAATCCGTCATTGCCCACAATAACATGATCCAGAACCGGAATATCAACAGCCATGCACGCATTCACGAGTGATCTGGTCAATTCGATATCTTCCTGGCTGGCTTTGGCCGGTCCGGTGGGGTGATTATGTGCAAAAATAAGGGCTGAAGCCTTTTTCCTTAAGGCCGATTCTATCACTTCACGAGTATAAATGGCTGATTCATCAACAGTCCCGCGGAACAGGACCTCTTCTGCAATCAGGTGCTTGGACCTGTTGAGATGGAGGAGTCGAAATTCCTCACGCGATAGATTGCTCATGGACGCCCTTAAATATTCAAACAAATCTTGGGGATTTTCGATAATGTTGATTTTTGCCAGCGGCTGCCTGAGCTGGCGTTTCACAATTTCCATAGCAGCTAATATATGAGCTACTTTTGCCTTTCCTATTCCCTTAATTTCTAACAAATTCTCCTGAGTTGCCGTCATCAACCCATGAAGCCCGCCAAACGTGTCTATCGTCTCCCTGGCGAGAGCAATGGCATTCTGCCCTTGCCTGCCGGTTCTCAGCAGGATAGCCAATAACGCGGCATCACTCAAAAATCCCGCACCTTTCTCCAAAAGCATCTCCCTGGGCCTATCCTCTTCGGGCCAGTTTTTAATGTGAAGATGCTCTTCTGTGGATTTGCGTTCGCTGCTCATTTTTAAAAAAATCTTTCAGTGGTACTGACTAATACAAAAAACCAAACAACCACAATGGAATTTTATTGCCGATTCCTGTTTCAATGTCGTCAATTGCAAGAAAAGAGTTGTTTATGTCTTTTATCTGCTCAAAGCTTTTATTCCTGCCCCCGATTTCAAAGGTATATTTATTGTCAATATAAAAATCTCCCTTTTTGGGCATTGAAACTTTATGCATAACTGAAAGCATGTTGATAAAAAATGTCTCGCGTATGGTTCCTGTATTTGCTTTGCTTTTGCTGCTTATTGCATATATCTGATTCGGATTATTAAGATATATTTTATCCGGTTTTTCCAGCGATCCAAGCCCGCTTCCACTTTTTGTAAGAGATATAATTACTCCTCCGTCTTCAAGGTATTTAAGATAATTTTTGAGGGTGCGTTCATCTCCGATTTCAACGATTCTTTTGAGCCGTTTTAAATCAGGTGTAAATGGGGCGGATTCTGCGATAACGGCAAGGAGTCTTTTAATTTTCTTTATACTGCTTCCATTTAATGTTGGGTATATGGACAAAAGATCGCTTTCTATTGTGGTGCGGATACATTGTTCCAAAGTTATATAATATAGCGAAATATCGTCGAATTCTGTAAAATATGGAAAATACCCAAACTGAAGATAGTCTTTGAAAAGCGCTAAAATTTTTTTCTTTTTGTTCTCTATGGCTGCAATAATATCGTATGAGAGTTTCTCGTGATTTTTTAATATGGTTTTTAGAGCAAGAGGTTTTGTTTTAATGCCTACGGCCAAGTCTATGTATTCTCTGAGAGAAAGCCCTGCCATTGGATAGACTACAGCTCTTCTGCTCAAATCATGGCTGCCCTTTTGAATCTCCATGGCAGAGCTGCCTGAAGCAAGAATAACCAGTTCCTGCAGGCTGTCATAAATACTTTTTAGTTCACTTGACCAGCCTGCATATTTATGAATTTCATCAAAGCATATCATTTCACCGCCAAAGTTATAAAACTCTTCAGCAATTTCATAAAGGCTTCTGCTGCCTACAATAAAATGATCAACTGGAACGTAAACCGCTTTTTTGGTAAAAATATCATCATCATTCGCTGATAATATTTTTTGAATCATTGCTGTGGTTTTGCCGACACCGCGCTGGCCGGTGATAATGGAAAACCTGCTTGCAAGCGGGTATTTTTCAAGAAAATATCGTCTGTAAGGCTTGTTAAAAGTTTTTAAAAAGTTTCTGCTGAGTTTGAAAATATCATCTATCATTTTGAAGTCTTCGCAGTTTTTCTTAATAGGATTACCATACTATAATAAATGGATAACAATCGTAATGTGTTACTATTATAATTTAATAATTAATGCAATGCAAGGGCCAGGACCACGGCCTGGCTTGAGATCATGGCCTGGTTGGAGATGATGATGCTTTCGACCTTTAGGGGAGAAATGTCGAACTGATTTTCTTTTTGCTTCAGTCGAAAGCATCCATCCTTTTGGGTGATAAAGGTGCCTGGCGTGTTTATTACAAGCTGCATACGCATTCACATCAAAAAAAGTATCTGTAAGGATAGGGGAGGTCGCCTGACAATGTGAAAGATATTATATGACAGGTTTGGGAAGTAGTCGAGTTAATTTTAGTGTTAGACTCGGAATTCAAAACTGATCTGGAAGGCGGACTTATTTGTGGTGCCGGCGGGTAGTTTGAAGTTTTATCCCATATTTGTATGACAAAATTAGAAGCATATACTATGTTCAAATTTTCACCCGTTGGGTGTTANNGTTATTTCTAATTAACGTAATGCCATGATTTTTCAAAGCTAAACGCTAATGGCTAACAGCTAATCGCTCAACTTAGATATCAAAAAAGGTCGATATGATACATTCTTGCCTTAAACATTATACATTTGGCCAAGACAAGGCCTTCATTCCAAAAGAGACTGTGAAGACCGCATTGAATAGGCTGAAACAAAAAGAGTTGTTCAGTTTAAGCACTGTTTTACGCATAGACGAACTTGATAAAATAGGTATACCGGCCTTTATTTGTGAGATTGAGTCAAATTTGGGAATAGATGATAGCTGTGGGAAGGGTGTATCTATAGAGCAGGCAAAGGCCAGTGCATTAATGGAGGCCATTGAACGCTATAGTTGTGAGTGGTTTATAAAAGAAAAAGAACCTTTTATCATTTCGAGCTATGATAATTTAAAAGAAAATGCATTAGATCCATTAAGCCTGCTTTTATCTTTACCATCTATTTATCAAACAGATGAGATATTAGAAGATTTAAGAAAGGCACCTCTTCCCTGGATAGAAGCCTTTTCTTTAACGCATAATAAACCTATTCTTTTTCCGCTACACTGGTTTTATCTTATCTATGGCACTACAGGATTTGCTAGTGGAAATACAATACAAGAGGCAATACTTCAGGCAATAGGAGAGGTAATAGAAAGGCATAATATCTCAAGAGTAATAGAACGGAAGTTGTCTACACCATCTCTTGATATGTCTTCCATTAATTATCATATCGCAAAGTCATTGATAAATAAATTTTTTGACGCAGGTATTGAACTATACATCAAGGATTTCTCCTTAGGATTAAATATACCAACTGTAAGTGTCCTTGCTTATGATTCAAATCCACCAACAAATACAGTCAGGATATATAACGCGGCAGGCGCACATCTGAATCGTGATTTTGCCTTAATTCGTGCTCTGACTGAGCTGGCTCAACATAGGTCACAGATTATTTATAAAGAAAACAAAAATAAAAAGCCAGGAGGACCTACTTATTGCTTTCCATATTTTAAGACTTTAGAGGAGGCTTCATATTTAATAGAAAATAATGAAACTATCCCTTTTAATAAGATATCTACTTACAAACATGAAGATTTTAGTGTAGAAATAGAGAAGGCAGTAAATCTAATTAAACAGGATAACCTGGAAGTAATTGTAACTAATACGACTTATCCTGAACTTCAAATACCCGCTGTAGCGGTTACAATCCCAGGGGCAAGGCTTAATCGTCCCAGCACAAAGATAAATCCTTATTTTTATATGGCAAAGATATGTATGGATTTAGGAAATTATAAGGATGCCATTGAGTATTTTGAAAAATCTATAGAAATTGATCCTCAATATAAAGATATTCCCCAGATTTCATGTGATATAGCCATTTGTTATAAGAGCCTAAAGATGTATCAGCAATCAAAAGAATTTTTTGAGAGAACTTTAAACTTATCACCAAAATTAGTCTTTTCAAAGAAATTCATAGGTGATTTCACAGAAGTAATCAGGTTAATTGACAATTGAATATTGTTGATTGTTGAGGGAAGGATATGCGAAATATATAATGAATAGGGGTGAAACAGAGCAGTGGTCTGATTGGCGCTGGCAGTTTTCAAACCGGATTAAGGGGCTTGATGCACTATCAGGGTTGTTGCAACTTACGTATTCTGAGAAAGAGATTTATAGAGATGTCATAGCACAATACAGGTATGCCGTTACGCCATATTACCTGTCTCTGATCGACTGGTCGGATCCCAATGATCCTATCAGGAAGCAGTGTATTCCTGATCCCAGGGAGATAAGTTTTTCACTTCCGGGTTCAGAAGAAGATCCCCTGGCCGAACGGGCGCATATGCCGGTTCCCGGTCTGATTCACAGATATCCTGACCGTGTATTGGCCATGGTAACCGGCACATGTGCTGTGTACTGCCGCCATTGCAACAGGAAACGTACATGGAGAAATCCAGAGGCCGGCAGTACAAGAGAGGCCCTTTATCGTATGGTGGA
>DFBQ01000047.1:11003-19727 GCA_002367355.1 Deltaproteobacteria bacterium UBA3076
GTGTTGCGTATTGGTACCAGGATCCCTGTGGTGCTTCCCATGCGCATAACTGACGATTTGTGTCAGATGATGGCCGGACACCGTCCCCTCTGGATAAATACCCATTTCAATCATCCAAGAGAGATAACCCCTGAGTCCACAGATGCATGCGAAAGACTCCTCAGGGCAGGGATACCAGTGTCTAATCAGACTGTATTGTTAAAGGGGGTCAATGATTCCCTGACGGTGATACGAGATCTGTGCCGTGGGCTTCAGAAGATCATGGTGAGACCTTACTACCTCTTCCACTGTGATGCAGTACGGGGGACAGATCACTTTCGCACGGATATCAGAAAGGGTGTGGAGATTATTCAGGGGCTGTGGGGCAAAATAGGTGGTTTGTGCATCCCGAACTATGTTGTGGATCTGCCTGGCGGTGGAGGGAAGGCCCTGATGATACCTTCATCTCTGCTTGAAGTCGGCAAAGATGAGGCAATATTTCGTACCTTTGAAGGGAAAATAGTAAGATATCCTTGTCCTCGGGGAGCAGATTCTTAAAATTCTCTTTTCACGAATCTTATTAACATGACAATTCAAAATCAAGTCTTATTGTTTTTAACAAAGACAATTAGACCTAAAGTGATTGGTTCAAGGTTCAGGGTTCAAAGGTTATAAGGTATTGATATACATCACTTTAAAGCACAATACCCAGATTAACCTTTTTCACCCATTGGGTGAAAACTGCCGTCTCTATTGAGGCATCATCCTTTTGATATCAGACAGTTAGGGTTCTCCAACCGTGAACCGTGAACCGTGAACCGCTCAACCTAGGTTAGATGCAGTCAGTCCATAATGTTAACAGAGGAGGTATAGCATGGAAGTCAAACAGGCCATGGATTTGTTTTTGTCCTTTTTGGGCAAGGAATCTTCAATTCCGTGCAAGGTACGTTTTTGGGATGGTTCTGAACTATCTTTTGGAGTGGGACCTC
The DNA here is from genome assembly GCA_002367355.1 of Deltaproteobacteria bacterium UBA3076. GTDB lineage: Bacteria > Desulfobacterota > Dissulfuribacteria > Dissulfuribacterales > UBA3076 > UBA3076. The sequence goes on from DFBQ01000047.1 coordinate 11,972, forward strand.
CATCCTTCGTTATACATTTCAAGGTACCAGATGCCTTGGATGCCATTCTGCTTGATCTGTCCATAGGGTTTGGAGAGGCCTATATGAGAGGCGACATAGAGGTGGATGGTGATCTGGGCGAGGTGATGAGCCTGGCCTATAAAGAAGATCTTTTTCCCAAGTTTTCACCAAGACAAAAGACCTATCTCTATTGGTTGAATTTAAAACATAAGGCGAGTCTAAAACAGACAAAAAAAGACGTGCAGGCCCATTATGACAGAGGCAACTCCTTTTATCAGTTGTGGCTTGACAAAGGCCTTAATTACTCCTGTGCATATTCCAGAAACGTCGGTGATTCCCTGGAGCAGGCACAGTTACAGAAGATACATCACACGCTTCACAAGCTCAGGCTCAGGCCAGGACAGAGGTTACTCGATATCGGGTGCGGTTGGGGAAGCCTGGTGATGGAGGCCGTCAGGTCTTGTGGAGTGAGAACTGTTGGGCTGACCCTTGCCGAAAACCAGTATGAACTTGGATGCAGGCGCATAGAGAAGGAGGGTTTATCTAGTGAGGCGGAAATCCGGCTTCAGGACTACAGGGAGGTTCCTGACGAAGAGCAGGGGACCTATGACCGGATAGTATCCATTGGTATGTTTGAGCATGTCGGCAAGGAGAATATCCCAGGCTTTTTAAAAAAAGTAGCAAAATTGCTCCGTCCAAAAGGAATATTATTGCTGCATACTATCGGACGGTTGAAGCCCGAGCCTATGGATACATGGATACAGAAATATATATTCCCAGGTGGTTACATACCTGCTCTTGGTGAGACAATAGAGGCTGCACAGGATGCGGGTATGGATTTTTTAGATTTAGAGGACTTGCGGCCCCATTACGACTTGACCTTGGATCGTTGGATAGAGAGATTTGAGGCAAATGTTACGCAGATCAGGGAAGTGATGGGGGAAGAGTTTATAAGGATGTGGAGGCTCTATCTCCACGGTTCCCAGAGGTCGTTTCGCCACGGTACACTGCATGTTTTTCAGCTTCTCTATTCTATAGGACGCAGGGAAGACTGGCGCCTTATCAGAGACAACTGAGCTGAAAATATCCGTGGTTGATGATTAAAGTTGTTTTGTTTTTATAAGAGGTCGGGAGTCAACCCTTTACACAGGCCATGGGTCTCAGCCGTGCCACTTTTCTTGCAAGTCCTGCCCTGTGCGTGGAATCCACTACCTCTGTAACATCCTTGTATGCTTCAGGTGCCTCTTCTGCCGCACCCCTGTAGCTCGCTGCCCGGATGAGGATGCCCCTGTGAGCCAATTCGGAGATTACCTTCCTGCCTTTCCAGCGTTTCAGCGCGGCCTTTCGACTCATTGAGCGGCCTGCGCCGTGGCATGCAGAACCCCAGGCCAGGGCTTCCCCGGTCTCCTGGCCTACCAGAATATAGGAACAGGTTCCCATAGTTCCACCTATGAGCACAGGTTGACCGACATTCCTGAATGCTTCAGGTATCTCGGGTCTGCCTGGACCAAAGGCCCTGGTAGCCCCTTTCCTGTGGACATAAAGGCGTTTCACCTCGCCATCTACCTCGTGTCTCTCTATTTTGCATGTGTTATGACTGACATCATAAAGGTTTTTCACTGTGGCCTCTGGAACTATTTCATGGAAAACCTGGCGTGTGAGATGAGTAATTACCTGCCGGTTGGCAAGTGCACAGTTTACCCCGCAGGCCATGGCCTTGTAATATCTCTCTCCTTCAGGAGAGTTTATTGGGGTGCAGACAAGTTCCCTCTCTCTAATGGGGATATGATACTTCTTGCTTGTCTTGTCCAGTACCTGAAGGTAATCAGTCCCAATCTGGTGCCCCAGTGCCCTGGAGCCGCAATGAATTGCCACTACTACATCTCCTTTTTTCAAACCAAAGGCCTCGGCTGAAGGCCGGTGAAATATCTCTTCCACATACTGTATTTCCAGATAGTGGTTTCCTGAGCCCAGGGTCCCAACCTCTCTGTACTGCCGGCGTTTGGCAATATCTGAGACACAAGAGGGGTCAGCCCCTTCCAGTCTTCCCTCCTCTTCAGTGTGGGCTAGGTCGTCGGGAAGCCCATAACCTTGTTCTACTGCCCATTCGGCACCTCCAGTGAGGACGTCGTCCAGCTCGGCAGGTGTGAGCCTGATTTTGCCTTCTGAACCGACACCCGCTGGTACAACCTGGAAGAGTCGATCAATCAGGGATTCGAGAAGGGGCAGGATTTCGTCCCGGGTCAGACCGGTCAGCAGGTTCCGGACCCCGCAGGAAATATCATAGCCAACTCCGCCCACAGAGATTATACCGCCCTCATCAGGATCAAAGGCCGCTACGCCCCCAATGGGAAAACCATAGCCCCAATGGGCATCAGGCATGGCAATGGCAGCCTTCACGATCCCCGGCAGTGAAGCCACGTTGCTAATTTGTTCGCGGACCTTTTCGTCCATCTCGGAGACCAGGTCCTTACTGGCGAAGATGAGAGCAGGTACCCTCATGTCCTTATCCCTGGGGATTTCCCACTGATACTCTCCCAAACGTTTTAGTTGCTTAAGCTCCATTATTCACCTCCTGGGTTTATACATCCACAACACACTGTGCAATCCACCAGTCTCCATCTTGCCTGACTGCCAGTTCCGTGAAAGTTGCTCCTTTGACTTCCACCCCTCGCTGGTGCCTTGAGAGATCAAAAGGTTCTCCCATTGCCGTTCCTGTAAGCCTATGATCCTGTATTTTCACTTTAAAGTCGCTGAATATCAGCCTCTGTATGTCGGACTCTGCCAAAAGGGAATTGAGCCAGGCGACAAACAGGCTTTCCAGATCAAAGGACTCGCAGAAAATCGTGACTGATTTTTCAGGGATGACTGTGTCAAGGTCTTCCACCAGGAGCGAAAACATTGACTTCGCAGCATTTTCAAAGGCCTCTGATAGTGTCTTGCCTCTACCCCTGATCCCCATGTCAGCTCCGTGTTCAAAGGTCTCAAAAAATGCCGTCATGTTTGCCCCACTTTTTGCGCCCCCATTCTATCCATCCCCATATGGAAAGCCCTGTAAATACCACAAACAGGGCCGCCTGTGCATAAATGCCATAGTAGATATTTACGGTTATCCATCCAATGTTGGCTATCGTATAGACTGCAAAACCAGAACGTTTTTTTCTTATATTTAGTATTGCCCCTATTATACTGAGAGCGGTTAGTGTCCAGGGAAAAACATGATTCATGATTCCGCTGAAAATACTCCATCTGCTGCGTTACTTCAATTTCCTCGTCACTGCGACGCACAATACAATAAGTGTTGAATTTTGAATGTTGAATGTTGAATTAAGGTGTATGTTTTTTAAATCTTTTCCATAATTCAGCATTTAACATTCAGCATTCAACATTTACTATTGACTCACTTCAAGTGCGGCAACATAGCCTTGAACGCCGGGGTGCCAGCCTTTCCGAGCAATTCGTAAACTGCCATCTCTGCCGGTCCTACAGATGCTCCGATAGCTTCCATCCGGCTCAGAGCTAATTTAGCATTTCGCTTTTTCCTGGATGATATTGCATCAGCCACTATCCATGGCCTGTATCCCGTTTTGATTGCGCAAACGGCAGTCTGATAAACGCATATATGGGCCTCAACCCCTACCATAATCAGGGTGTCAACAGAGACAGGCAGATTGGTAAGGACCTGTTTCACACTGTTATTTGCCAGGGCATTGAACTCAATCTTGTCCACGCAAGTGACATCCGCAAGCAGCCCGGCAAGCTCAGGTACGAATGGTCCGAGGCCCTTTTCATATTGTGTTGTTGCTATAATAGGTATCTCCATAGCCTTGGCACAGTGTATCATAAGGGAGGTATTGCGTATTACCCTGTCTATTTTATGAATGGCCTTCATGAGGCGCTCCTGGGGATCGATGACCAGGAGGCAACAGCGTCCGGGGTTCAGGATATCAAGGTGATCAGGTTTCATACATTAACTCCTTACAAAAAAGGACGCGTGTATTATAACACGCGTCCTTTTTGTCGAAACTGGAAATTCGAAATTCGAAATTAGGTAACAAATCTACATCTTTGTGTTTTTTCCAATTTCAAGTTTCAAATTTCACTACCAATGACCTATCATGAAGGATGCCATAATTTCTACATTTTTTCTCCAGCGTATTTAGGCCTTGTTGTAATACGCGCGAGGATAACTCCTGCAATCAGCAAGGCCCCTGAGATATAGAAAGCAGTGTTCAGGCTGCCTGTCATATCTTCGATTGTACCGCCCAGTCTCGCCATGAAAAAGCCAAGACCCCAGCCCAGAAATACCAAACCATAGTTGAATCCAAGGTTCTTGGGCCCATAGAAGTCTGCAGTAAAGGATGGCAACAAGGCAAGACCGCCGCCATACTGCCAGTAAGCAATACCCACGACCAGGAACAGAAGCAGGACATTTTGCATTGCAATGACAAATGGCAATGCAAACAGGCAAAGGGCAGATACAGTACAGTTCAGGCAATAGGCATTAACCCGCCCGATTTTGTCTGAATAAGAACCGGTACCGACCCGGCCGGCTGCATTGACAAAACCTCCAAACGAGACGAGAATCCACGCATTTGCCGCAAGGAATGGGATGTTTTTGCCTGCCTGCACCATCAGGCCCTTGGCGTTCGCAATTATCAGAAGTCCCGACTGTGTAGTGAGTATGAACATAAATACCAGGGCAAAGAATTGCCAGGTCTTTATCATCTCAGAGGCATTCCAATTATGCTTGGTTGCCGCTGCTACTTGCTTGGCGGTTGCTGCAACCTTCGGGCCTGGGGGCACATATCCTTCAGGAGGCGTTAGCAGGAGTTGACCCGCAATGATAACCACCACGGCGAACAGTATCCCAAGATTCACAAAGCTTCCTGTTATGCCATAGTGGTCAATCAGATACTGTGCCAGAGGACCGATATATAGGGCCGCCCCTCCATAACCGCCTACTACAAGACCCGCGATCAGACCTCGTTTGTGGGGTCCAAACCATTTCAGGGCCGCAGGGGTGGGGGAGGCATAACCAATACCCATGCCAATGCCGCCAAGTATGCCGAAACCGAAAACCAGCCCGGCATAGCTCTTCATCAATCCGGCAACGATACAACCTGCTGCGAGGAAAAGGCCGCCCACGGTTGCACCCACCTTGGGGCCGAATCTATCCTGTATGCGGCCCCCTGGGATCATTAACAAGGCAAAGACGATAATGCATAGAGAAAAGGGTGTTGCAGCCTGGGCATTGGTCAGATAGGTCCAACCCGAATTCATGCCCCCTTCAATGACTTGACCAGCCTTGTCCACATTGACCAGGGACGATTTCCATATGCTCCAGGCATATAATATGCCCAGACAAAGGTTGATAGCAGTGCCTGCAAAGGTGGTTATCCATGCCTGCGCTGGTTCTTTCGTAACTTGACCTGTCATATTTATCTCCTTCTTAAAGACGCTCTAATGCAATGAATTATTATTCTTTCATCAGCGCCTTTTTGCTCTCTTTCAGCTCTTCTATCATGTCCTTTGACATTTTATGGATTTCAGTGACAATATCGGGATTTGCCAATGTAGTCGTGTCACCTACGTCCTTGTCATTGGATATGGCTGCCAGTATCCTGCGCATGATCTTTCCGGAGCGTGTTTTTGGCATATCCGGTACGATCCAGACCTTTCTCGGCCTTGCTATTTTACCAATGGAGTCACAGAGACTCTGTGAAATCTTGGCAGCCAATTCCGGGCTGGGATCGTATCCGGGCTTCAGAGAGATATACAGGTCAGGGACCATTCCCTTTATCTCGTCAGCTACAGGGACAACTGCCGCCTCTGCCACTTCAAGGACGTCAAGAGAAGCAGATTCGAGTTCCTTGGTCCCCAACCGGTGCCCGGAGACATTGATTACATCGTCAATTCTTCCAAGGATACGGAAGTATCCGTCATCGGATAGCATAGCGGCATCGCCGGCAAGGTACGGCCAGTCACGCCAATCCTTGCTGTTTTTGTTCTTGCAGTACCTTGCAAAATAGGTAGAGACAAATCTATCACGGTCTCCCCATATGGTCTGGAATTGGCCGGGCCATGGATTCTGTATACATATATTTCCTGCCTTTCCCGTTCCTGCCTTGAGTTCGTTTCCATCATCATCATAAATTATCGGATGGATACCAGGCACACCAGGACCTGCACTCCCCGGCTTCATCGCTCTCAGTGCAGGCACGGTACTGCAGAGAAAACCTCCGTTCTCTGTCTGCCACCATGTGTCAACTATTACGGCCTCACCCTTTCCGACTACCTCATGATACCATTTCCATACCTCGGGCTCGATTGGCTCACCAACAGTGGTCATGTGCTTAAAGTGATAATTATACTTTTTGGGTTCGTCAGGACCGACCTTTCTCAGGGCTCGTATGGTGGTTGGTGCAGTGTGGAAGATATTTACATCAAGCTCTTCTGCTATCCTCCATGCCCGTCCGGCGTCAGGATAGGTGGGTACGCCTTCGAAAATAACGGAAGATGCGCACAGGGCCAATGGGCCGTAGACAATGTATGAATGACCTGTAATCCATCCGATATCCGCCATGCACCAGTAAACGTCCTCCTGGTGGATATCCTGAATATATTTTGATGTGCCTGTCACATAGGCAAGATATCCGCCTGTGCTGTGCTGGCATCCCTTGGGCTTTCCTGTGGTGCCGCTCGTATACATCAGGAACAGGGGGGCTTCAGCAGGCATGGGTACCGGGTCCACTTTTTTACCGCGATAATCCTTGACCAAATCATTGACAATGAAATCACGCCCTTCGACCATGGGCGTCGGACTCGAGTTTTTCCCCGGATAACGCTGCCATATCAGGACCTTATCAACAGTCTGGCCTTCCTTTTCCGCCTTTTCAACAGCTATGTCGGCGTTTGCTTTATGATCAAGAAGCTTGCCGCCCCGGTAATAGCCGTCAATGGTTATGAGCACATTGCTTCCGGAATCTACAATCCTGTCAGCACACGCGTTGCCACTGAAACCTCCAAAGACCTCGGAGTGAATGATGCCGAGTCTGGCACAGGCAAGCATGGTTATCGGGAGTTCCGGCACCATCGGCATGTGAAGGGTTACCCTGTCTCCCGCCTTCAGACCCGCAAAGTCACGAAGGAGTGCGGCAAACTCGTTGACCCTTACATAGAGTTCCTGATAGGTAAGATGTTCAATTCGTTCATTCTCAGGTTCAGGGACCCAGTGGATTGCCGTCTTGTTTTTGTTTTTCTCAAGATGTCTGTCCACACAGTTGTAACACGCATTTATCTTCCCGCCGACAAACCACTTCCAGCAAGGCGCATCACTTGTATCAAGGATCGTATCCCAGTACTTGTACCAGTCCAGTAAATCGGCATATTCTTTGAAGCATTCAGGGAAATTATCAAGGCTAAAGCGATCATAGATAAATTCGTCTGTCAGATTCGCCTGAGCAATAAATTTTGTGGAAGGATAAAAATAGTCTTCCTCTTTCCAGTGAACAGCAATCTGTGCTTCAGATGTTTTTGCAACTTCTTTTTTTCCCATAGATCAAACTCCTTAATGATTTTACGTTGATAAAAATAATAAAGATTTGGGACAATAGTCTTGTTGCGACCTTCCAGCCTTCTCGTTTCAGGGCAAAATAGTTAATAGTTTATCATTTTCTAAATCTTTCAATCGTATCCAAGTTCAGATAATTGTCAAGAAAAACGACAAGATCTCTGGATATTTCATATAAGCGCA
>DFBQ01000133.1:0-5018 GCA_002367355.1 Deltaproteobacteria bacterium UBA3076
AATCCGTGGAATATTAGGCATCCTTCATTTTGTAGTTTACACTTTTTCAACATAGACGGATGTCAGCCATTAGCTGTTAGCCGTTAGCTATTAGGTAAAAACTTTGTATAAAAACGGACTGTTAAGCTAAACCTAACAGCTAATAGCTAATCTCACAAGTCATATTTTTTGAGGTATATTACCCCTAAAAATGTAAACTACTTTTGGCTTGATATGAAGGATGCCTTAATATGTATCCCAAAGGTGGCGTCAAGTCGAGAACTTTGATTGGGAATTGAACCTAAACAGTCATGACAGGGCATTTCGCCACCCGCTCGCTGTGCTCGCTTGACACACAAGGACGTGAGATGGAGGCCAGGCATCAGTGAAGGCCAGGTCTAATTTGGTTTCAAGGAATCGGTTTCTTGACAGACTAATATGTAATGTATAAAATAATGTATATAATGAAAAGGAGATATGGTAATGGCGCAGATGATCCGCAAGCAGGTGTATATCGAACCCATGCAAGACACTGTACTCAAGAAACGCTCGCGCATGCTGGGTATTACTGAGGCAGAAGTGATACGCAGGGCTATAGATGCCCAAATTGTTTTTATGCATTCCGGAGTTCGGGATCTGGAGGCCTGGGAGCGGGAAAAGGCCTTTATCGCTGAACGGATGGCCGGTGGTCCCGTTTCAGGAGGTCGTAAATTCAGGCGGGAAGACGCCTATGAAGAAAGACTTTCACGCTATGGCCGATAGGATTTTGATAGACACAAATATATTGCTGTACGCCTATGACAGGGCCGAGCCGGTAAAACAACCGAAGGCATTGGCAGTTCTGGATCGCCTTGTTACATGGCGCATCGGAGTTCTCACCCCACAGGTACTGGCCGAATTTTTTGTAAATGCCACACGCAAGCTCTACCCCCGCTTTAAAGAAAAAGTACACTTTTAACAAAAAATACAAATAGATAAGAGTGTCAACATGGAGGGGCTTTCCGATGGATAAGCTGAAACACTGCGATAAAATCTTTCAGGAGAAAAAAGCGGCGCATCCGGCAAAAGGTCCAGGCTAAAAGCCTGCCTCGAATATATCAGAGAGGGCGATACACTCGTTGTTACTCGTTTGGACCGGCTCGCTCACTCCACCCTTTATCTATGCCAGATTGCCGATGAGCTCCAACGGAAAAACGTCAACCTTCAGGTGCTGGCTCAAAACATCAACACCGGCGACGCAACAGGTCGTCTGTTGTTCAACATGCTGGGAGCCATTGCACAGTTTGAGACGGAAATTCGCGCAGAACGGCAGATGGATGGCATTCAAAAAGCCAAAGAGAGGGGCGTCAGCTTCGGCCGGAAAAAGAAGTTAACACGAGAACAGAGCGATCAACTCCGGCGAAGGCGGGAACAGGGGGAACTCATCAAAATCCTGATGAAGGACTACAATCTCTCAAAGGCCAGCGTATACCGCTATCTCGGCTAATCTCTGAAATGCACCTTTTCGGGGCGTTGTGCCAAAAACTCCAAGATGGGTGGTACCCTGGACAGGACATCAACCATGGTCCTCTTTTTTCTCCCTCCATAGGTGCTCCACGGTCTGTCGGACGATAACCTGAACCTCCGGCTCCGTTCGGTAGGAAAGCGCGTAGACCACCTTTTCTAGAGGATCACCGAAAGCAATCTCAAGCCGAGAGGCCTTGCCTTCTTGCGGAAAAATTTGACGGACCCGGATGTGGCCGTTTTCCTGAAGGCCCGGTAGAAGGTTCTGTATCTCTTTGACGGAAAGACCCGTCGCCTTCTGTACCTCCTTGCCGTAGGGACTTACAAGGGAACCGTGGTGATGAGCGACCTCTCTGAGAAACAGGATTGCCTGTGGGGAAAGACGCCGGTTGCGCTCCAAATAGAATTCGATCTCTCCGGTTAAGACATCGGCGATACAGTCTGCCACGGCATCTATCCGCACTTCGTTGCTTTTGAAATGCTTCCGGTGCGCCCGGCTCCAAAGGAATGACGCGGTTTTTATGACGGCATGGGGGTGCGCGTCAAAAAACTTCCAGATGACCCAAGGGATTAGCCGATCCTCAGCATCTTTGAACCCAAAGTGTCCATTGATGAATTCTTCATAAGGTTCAAGGGGCAGGGGGCCGAGTTCCAAGAGAGAGGAACTTCGGTAGAAAGGCGCTGCCTCGTCGAGAAAGATATTCTGGAGAAGATGACGCATCGACCCCATGAAAGCCAAAGACACCTTGGCGGACCGGTACTGAAGGACGGAGCGCATGACTCGTTCCAGGGCCAGTTCATCATCCAGGGATTTAGAAATCCTGCGGACGTCCTGGAACTCGTCGAAAAATACGGCGATCCGGTCGAAGGTTTTATCAAGCGCAAGAAGTCTGTTCAGGGCATCTTCCAAGAGCGTTGGCCAGTCCCGCAACCCATCGCTGATCGCTAGCGAAAGGGACATGGCCCCTCCATCGGCAGGGCTAAACGTGGCCCCAGGCCGCAGTCTATTGGCCGATCTCACCGAACGCTTACCCTTCTCAAAAAATTTCTTAGCAAGAGAATAGTTTTTCTCGGTTTCCAGATGTAGTACTCTGATAAAATCCTTGATGGACGCACATTTCATGAGGTCGATCCAGATGTGAGCATACCGTTTTTGGGCAAAAGACGCCTCGACACGCCTCATGATCGAGGTTTTCCCATAACGCCTGGGCGACATAATGACGACGGGCTCGCCGTTCTCCATCCTGGCAGCCCAATCCTTGATTTCCTTTTCTCGGTCACAAAATGGTTCGTCAGGCCATACGGGTCGGCCAAACACAAAAGGGTTCTGCATAGGGACTCCTCTACCAATTATAGGTTACCATTTTATAGTAACCCTTTTCTGGTAAAAATCAATGCTGAAGGCAGGGCCTCTATTGCTTCTTTTCCCCAATGATTAACCTGGCCGGCATGAACACCAAGCTCTGAGGCTATCTCATTGGCTGTTTGGTGCCCTTTGAGAGCGGCCAAAGCAACCTTGGCTTTGAATTCTTTGCTGTAACGTTTTCTCTTCATTAAATTCCCCTTGAAACAGTCTGTTTTCTACCTTAACATCCTGTCTCATGTTCGGGGTCCACTATACTTTTCGGAGTGTCCACTATAATTATACCACTTCAGATTTCTCCAAGAGGTAAAATAAAGGTGAAGCCGGTCCGTTTTGAGATTTCAAATACTACCAACCTAACAACAATTCCCCGGGTCTCAGGTGTCTATCTCTTCAGAGACCCAAAGGATACTGTCCTGTATGTTGGAAAGGCCAGGGACCTGCGGCAGCGGCTGGCCACATATCTCAGGCCTGGTTCGTTTGTATTGCCGAAGACAGGCTTGATTATGAAGCTGGCCGGTTCATTTGAGATTATAGTCACGGCTACTGAAAAAGAGGCGCTTATATTTGAAGCCTTGCTCATAAAGGAGCACCGGCCCAAATACAATGTCGTGTTCCGGGATGACAAAGCTTATCCCTTTCTCAAACTTGACATAAAGAAGCCGTTCCCCCGCCTGAGCGTTGTTCGGCGCAGGGCAAAAGACGGGGCACTCTATTTCGGCCCTTATCCTTCTGCAAGGGGGGTAAGAGAGACCCTGAGGTCCATTTCCTCCTTGTTTGGGCTTAGAACTTGCTCTGACAGATCCATGAGGACCAGGGTTCGTGCCTGCCTGTTACATCAGATCGGGCGCTGTTCGGCCCCGTGCGTGGGGGCTATATCAGAAAAGGATTATGCTGATCTGGTAAGGCAGGTAAAGCTATTCCTCAAGGGCAGGCCAGGTCCACTTCTCAAGATTTTGAGATCACAGATGGAAGAGGCCTCGGAGGCACTTGAGTTCGAGAAGGCCGCGATCTTGAGAGACCGGATCTACGCCATTGAGAAAGTTGCTGAGAAACAGTCAATAGTGGCAGACATGCACGCCAATTGGGACATTATCGGCCTCGCTCGCAGTGAAGATATCTCAACATTGGCTGTACTCAGGGTGCGGGACGGAGTAGTGCAGGGTCAGGAGATACACCATTTGAACAGTGTTATTGAGGATACAGATCAGGAAATACTATCTGTATTCATTCGTCAATTTTATCAAGAGAGTCCTGTGCCAAAGGAGATAATTCTTCCGGAAGACATAGAAGATTCAGGTCTGATTTCAGAATGGCTATTCGACATGGCCGACAGGTCGGTATTACTCAGAAGGCCTGTAAGAGGTCTAAAATGCAGACTGCTTGAGATGGCCGAAACAAATGCCGGGCAGGCCATGCTTTCCGTTGAGATGCAACACGAGGCATGGCAGGAAAAGGCCGGCATTATGATGGATGTGCTGAATCTAAAATATGCACCTGAAAAAGTTGAAGGCGTGGACATCTCAATAACAGGGGAAGAGCTTCCTATCGGAAGCCTTGTAGCCTTTTACAGGGGTCAACCGAATAAAAAAGGCTACAGACATTACAATATTAAAGGGGTCAGAGGTGCAGACGATTACGCAATGATCAGGGAGGTAATGCAAAGGAGAATCGCCAGGGGAAAGGAGAGAGGAGATCTGCCCGACCTGTTCCTGATAGATGGAGGCCGTGGGCAACTCGGACAAGCAGTTGAGGCAGCGGATTCCGCAGGCCTTTTGGGAAAATTTGATCTCCTGGCCCTTGCCAAGGAGATCAGGGATGAAGGTGAGAAGATATTCCGTCCCGGATGGTCTGAGCCCTTGATTTTGCCACGGCATCATCCAGTACTGTTATTCCTGCAACATGTGAGGGATGAGGCCCACCGGTTCGGGATTAATTTTCATCGGAAAAAACGGGATGCCAAGAGACTACGTTCACGTCTCAGTGAGATTTCAGGCGTGGGTCCAAAACGGCAACAGGCGCTTTTAAAGCACTTTGGAAGTCTGACCAGGGTGCGCCAGGCCTCCTCGGAAGAAATCAATAAGGTGCCGGGAATTTCCAAAGAGTTGGCCCGGACTATACATGAGTATTTGAGCTCATATCAAGGAACTGTAACCGTTCACGGGGTTACAAC
>DFBQ01000133.1:5049-6309 GCA_002367355.1 Deltaproteobacteria bacterium UBA3076
CCTGTACTTCAAGTGCCCGACAACAAAGCAGATGCGGTGCCCTGTGAACGCTTACAAGGAACGGATCCAGTTCCAGGCTTCCTCATAGATTGACTCAACTTCCTCTGATTTAAGCCCTGCGCCAAGACCTACTTTCCGTGCCCTTCCAGCGCTCATGAAGTCATCCGGGGCATGGGCATCCGAGTTGATTATAAGCTTTGCTCCATGAGCTTTGGCAAGCTTGGCTACGTGGCCATTTGTGAAGCTGTGACCTTTCCGGCCGGATAATTCAAGAAAAGTACCATTTCGGGCTGCCAGCTTCACGTCTTCTTCAGAGATCAGTCCCGGGTGAGCAAGTATATCAATGTCTGCCTCAATAGCGGCCCGATTAGTCCCCGGGCAGACAGGCTCCACAATGGTCTCCCCGTGGCAGATCAGTATATCAGCTCCCAGATGCCTGGATTCTTTTGCCAAGGGGGCAATCAGATCAGGATGAACATGGGTAAGCTCCACACCAGGTATGAGTTTTGTGGAGCTGTAACGGTTGATGTCTTTTGCTGCCTTAACCAATCGGGGAATTATAAAATCAAAGTTGGAAGAGTCGATATGATCGGTAATGGCTATGGCCTTATAGCCCAGGATTTCCACACGTCTTACCAGCTCAGAGGGTAGAAGCTCTCCATCACTAAAAAGACTGTGGCAGTGAAGGTCAAACATCAACATTCCAGGGTTTTTGCAGTGTAATCATATCTTATATCTAACTGCGGCTGGATCCATCTCTTCCAGGATTTTTGCCCACTTTTTTTCTTCCGCAGGAATTCTTTCTCCATTTCTTATTATTGTCCCTTTAGCGGGCTGAGTTATTTTGAGAACAGACTCATTGACAAAAATCCGGGCCTCAGCCCTCAAGGCAATGGCCACCGCATCACTTGGCCTTGCGTCTACAGTCAGCTCGCGGTCTCCCTGCTTGAGGGTTACCAGGGCGTAGTAGGTGTTATCCTTGAGATCGGATATCTCGATCCTGGGTATCTTTATTTCCATTTTCTTTAAAAGATTTACTGAAAGATCATGGGTCATTGGCCTTGCAAATTCGATTTTTTCCATCTCTGTGGCAATTGCGGTAGCTTCTAACAGACCAATCCAGATTGGCAAGGTCCTTTCCCCGTTTTCTTCTTTCAGAATAAGTATGGGAGAGTTTGAATCAGCGTCCAAGGTTATTGCGTGTACATACATGGCAATATTTGACATGATTTCTCCGAGTTGAGCGATTAGCTGTTAGCC
>DFBQ01000133.1:6357-6815 GCA_002367355.1 Deltaproteobacteria bacterium UBA3076
CTAAAGGCTAACCGCTCAATTTAGATTCTAATATCCTGAGCCTCTCTTTTCAAGGGATCAGAAATTTTCCCCTTAAAGAATGATAACATGCCTTGATTATTTTCACAGTAACAAACTTTCCAATAAGTTCTTGAGGCCCAGGGAAGTTTACCACATGGTTGCCTCTAGTTCTACCTCTGAGCTCCTCCGGATTTTTTTTACTGATGCCTTCCACAAGGATTTCCTTTTTTCGGCCTTCCAGAGACTTGTAGCGCATAAGCCCGATTTCTTTCTGAAGTTCAAGTACTGCTTCAAGGCGTTCGGCCTTGATTTCTTCCGGAATATGGTCATCAAACCGGGCTGCACGGGTAAGGGGTCTGGGTGAGTACTTAAAGGCAAAAATCTGATCGAATTCTATAGTCTTGAGCAGAGATATGGTGTCCTTGAAGTCTCTGTCAGTCTCACCGGGAAAGCCCACA
>DFBQ01000135.1 GCA_002367355.1 Deltaproteobacteria bacterium UBA3076
TTTGGTCTCACATCTCGATCAAAAATCTGCCTGTCATCTGCCCTTGCCTTCATCATGAGGGCAAAGGCTGCAAGCTGTGAGGCCCGGTCGTCAATGTCGAGACCATAGAGGTTTTTTTCCAGTATCAGGCATGGAATGTCCCTTGTCCTGTATCCCCTCTCAAGATACATGGCCTTAAAAAGTTCATATGCCTCGACAAGGATATGCCCAGAACCACAGGCTGGGTCCAGAAAAGTGATCTCTTCCGGGTTCAGTTCCTTGGGTGTTATTGCATCAAGCTGTCTTTTCACCTCCTCGCTCTGCTCCGCAGGCTCGATGTAGTATTCCATTTTATCCCGAAGCGGAGAAGCAGGATAGGTCGCCAACCACTGGCGTCCCAGAGTATTTTGGACCATATACTTCACGATCCAGTTAGGCGTAAACAATTGCGTGGCAGCAGGGATATCCTCGCTCTTTACGACTTTGCCGATGACCTCGTCTTTTTTCTCTGAGATGTAAAACTGATAGATCCACCCAATGATTTCTATTTCACTCCGTAGTTCCTCATCTACCTCATTGACCATATTTCGTATTGGAGAATTTGAATGGAGAAGATTATCATGGAGCAAAAGTTCTGTTTCATTGTTTATGGATTCAAAGAGAAAGGGTATGGCCCTGTGCAAAGCATTGCATTGTGCAACGATGAGGATACGATATAACTCGTTGTCCTTGTCACCGGCCAGCCGCAGTTCCACAATCTTGTTCATGTCTAAGCCCGGCAGATCCACATTCACTGCCTGTTCCAAAATCTCCGGGATGTCCGAACCTGACCGGTTACTCAAAACTCGATAGCCATGATCGAGGTAGTCATGCAGTTCCATATACCGCAGGGCCATGAAGCGGTTAAACCAGGTATAGGCCATCGCCTCCATGACCTGATCAAAGCCTTCTCTCTGGATGCGGGCAACCAACCTTTTCCTCAGTTCCCCCACCTTCCCGGGAAAGGCCCGGCTGGGTGACTTCCATACAGCGGAGCACATAGTCCTCGGAATCTCTAATCAGACAGCTCCGCACTTCAGGAACGATGGAAACCGGAAGCAAGCGGAGGGATCGGCTCCCATCAACGTATTTTGCTTCAGCCAAAATCCTGAAAATTACCTGTCTTAACTTCTTTACGGTTACTTCCGCCCAATCCGTTACAACAGGGTCCACTTGAGCGCATATTTCCAGATAATAGTCCCAGTCTTTTGCAGACAATTCCCGTTTAAAGGTCAGCCAATGCTCGCGAAGTGTATTATCCATAAAATCGCCAAGTAACCGGCTGTTCTTGACGGCGGCTGCAAGTAAGGCCTGAGTGGCGATATCAGATGTTCCTCTTTCCACCAACCTCAATAGATCTGAACTCATAGGCCGGAGCCGGTTTTTGATCAATCTATCCTGCCGTTTGGCTGTAACAGGGCTTCTCTTTTGTAAGACATTATCAACCACTATTGCCTGATGCCAAGCATCATCATCAACACCGCTAAGGAGAAGACGGGCAATTTGACGGCTTTCCTGAACCAGAAGTGATCCTGCGACTATGTCGCCTCTATAGATTTTGGGATGACCAGAATGTTTTACTGAAGCTACCATCTATTTCTGTAACCATTAAGGAAACCAGGGGCTGTTAGCGGCATTTCGAAGGACTACCACGTTATTCATCCTGGAGCAAGATTTCTATCTATTGAGGCATTTGCACTGTACCGGTTTTGAAAATAGTGTCTTGCGGTATCATAGATACAATATGTAGTATGTCTATTGTTTATCCATACTATATATAGCTAACGATTAGCTCGTAACTTGACAAATTAGCTCTAAAGTGTGGGGTGAAATGTTTTTTGAACAACTCAAAACATACCATAAATTGATAGGTTAGAGACAGCGCAAATGCCTCAGAAAACAAAATTTAGGATTTCCGTTCAGACGATCCGCTACTCAGGAAGATGGAGAACTGTTTGTGTGTATGATATCATAGACTGCTTCAAGGGCCTCTTCGAGTCTTTCCGGCTTCGGGCCCCCTGCCTGCGCCATTTCAGGGCTCCCTCCTCCACCTCCCCCGATCATCTGAGCTACCTGCTTGATAATATTTCCTGCATGTAGCCGGTCAGTAAGATCCTTGGTGACAAGGACCAGCAGCAGGGCCTTGCTGTCAGTCCGTGATCCTATTACCACGACCCCTGAGCCCATCTTATCCCTGAGCCTGTCTCCTATGTACCTGATGGATTTGGCGTTATCTGTTTCAACTCGGGCGGATAGCACTTGAATATTGTTGATTTTTCGTATCTTGGACAACAACTCATCCAGCCCTTGCGTGGCACGCGCTGTCTTAACCTGCCGGAGTTGCTTCTCCAGGTCTTTTGTCATCTCAAGGAGTCTTGTGACCTTTTTAGATACCTCCAGTCTGGGACATTTCAGTTGAAAGGTAATGCCGGCGACCGCTTCTTCCAATTCATGTACAAGGTCCATAGCGTTTTGGGCGGTACAGGCCTCAAGCCTCCTTATCCCGGCGGCCACACTGGATTCGCTGATGATCTTGAGAAGACCTATCTGCCCGGTATAAGAAATATGGGTGCCGCCACAGAGTTCCATGCTGAAATCCGGAATACTCACCAGACGCACAGTCTCTCCGTACTTTTCCCCGAATAGGGCCATTGCCTCACGGGCCATTGCCTCTTTATAGGCAAGAATCTCTGTTTTGACTTCTCTGTTTTTTCTTATCTGTTCATTTACCAGGTCTTCAACCTGTCTGATCTCATCCGGTGTTAAGGCTGAGAAGTGGGTAAAGTCAAAACGCAGCCTGTCAGAGGCTACCATGGAGCCTGCCTGCTTCACATGTTCTCCAAGGACTTGCCTGAGGGCGGCGTGGAGAAGGTGAGTGGCGGTATGGTTGCGGGCCGTGTTTTTTCTGAGATCCTCTGATACCTCAAGCTTTATGGAATCTCCCGACTCCAGGTCCCCATGTTTGACCTCTATACTGTGTATTATAAGGTCTCCCCTGTGGAAGGTATCTATTACTTCGGCCCTGCCTGAAGGCCCTTCCACCCAACCCCTGTCGCCCACCTGACCGCCTGACTCTGCATAAAATGGTGTTTCCGCAGCAACAAGTTCTCCGCACCAGCCGGCAGAGGTTTTTGGGACAGGCCGACCCTGTTTTACAAGGGCGAGAAGTTCTGATTTGTGAGATGTGTTGCCATAACCCACGAATTTGTTACCCAAATTTGAGTTCAGCAGCTCCCTGTATACCTCCGGCAATTCTTCAGTAACCACGTCATGACGGGCCTTTCTCGACCGCTCCCTCTGCTCTGACCGGGCCTGTTCATAACCGGCCCGGTCAAGCCCCATATCCTCTTCCTTGGCCACATCAATGAGTATATCCACAGGTAAGCCGTAAGTGTCATAAAGCTTGAAGGCAAAATCCCCGGGGATTTGGGTCTTCTGTTCCTTTCTGAGGATGGCTATCTCCTCGTCAAGGAGGTGGAGCCCGAATTCCAGTGTCTCTGCAAAGCGGGACTCCTCGTGGTCTACGACCTTCCCTAGAAAGGCCGAGGCCTTTTTCAGCTCCGGATAGGTTTCACCCATTTCTTTTATAACAACGTCAGCCACTGAGCTTATGAAGGGGTCCTTAAGCCCTATGACCTTTCCGTATCGGACTGCTCTGCGGATAATGCGCCTTAATACATATCCTCTCCCCTCATTGGAAGGGATGAGTCCGTCAGCAATAAGAAAGGCGCCGGCCCTGGCATGATCAGCTATGACCTTCATGGCAACGTCTGATTGCTTGTCCCGGCCATAGGTCCGGCCTGACAGCTCTTCTATACGCGATAACAGGCCTGCGAAGATGTCAGTATCGTAATTGCTTACTTTCCCCTGGCATATCGCGGCCATGCGCTCAAGCCCCAGGCCGGTATCAATGCACGGATTTGGAAGAGGACTCAGTTTACCGGATTCATCCCGGAAGAACTGCATGAACACCAGGTTCCAGAGTTCAAGAAAGCGATCGCAGTCACAGCCCACTTTGCAGTCCGGCCTGCCACAGCCCACACCTGATCCCTGGTCGATGAGTATCTCCGAGCAGGGTCCACAGGGCCCGGTATCCCCCATGGCCCAGAAGTTGTCTTCTTCTCCGAGACGGACCACACGATCAGGAGAAATTCCGGTTATCTCCGGCCATAATTCCGCCGCTTTGTCATCATCCCGGAATACCGTGACCCACAGCTTTTCTACAGGCAGTTCTATTTCTTTTGCAAGAAACTCCCAGGCAAAGGAAATAGCCTCTTTTTTGAAGTAGTCTCCAAAGGAAAAATTTCCCAGCATTTCAAAAAAGGTGTGGTGACGGGCAGTGTATCCAACGTTTTCAAGATCGTTGTGTTTGCCCCCGGCCCGCACGCATTTCTGACAAGAGGCCGCACGCACATAAGACCTGGTCTCCTCTCCAAGAAATACCTTCTTGAACTGGACCATACCGGCATTAGTAAAGAGGAGTGAAGGGTCTTCTGCCGGGATCAATGGGGAACTTGGGACTATCTCACTACTATTTTTTGAAAAAAAATCTAAAAAGAGGCTGCGAATCTGAGCACCTGATAACTTCTTCATGGACAGAACCTTTCGTAACTTCTCAATAAGTGAAGATAAAAACCATTCCTCATTTCCGACTTTTGTGTCGATTCGCGTCTATTAGCGGTTCAATTATCCTGGCAGAAATCAGGCGGGTTCCTCGACCTGCTCCTGGACCTTGGGCCTCTTAATATCGTATGTTTCCCACATCTGTTGCTCTATCCGGTCAGCAATATCCGGGTGGGCTTTCAGAAAGGTTCGCACGTTTTCACGGCCTTGCCCCAGTCTTTCTCCATCGTATGAATACCATGCCCCGCTTTTTTCAATGATATCCACTGCCGTGGCCAGATCGATTAGAGAACCTTCTCTGGAAATGCCCTCTCCGTAGTATATATCAAACTCGGCGGTTTTGAATGGAGGAGCTATTTTGTTCTTGACTATCTTTACCCTGGTCCGGTTTCCGATGATATCCGCCCCTTCCTTGATAGCAGCTATACGCCTTATGTCCATGCGCATGGTTGAATAGAACTTGAGGGCATTCCCTCCGGTTGTGGTCTCAGGGCTGCCGAACATCACCCCTATTTTCATGCGGATCTGGTTGATAAAGACCAGTGCCGTCCTGGTGCGATTGATATTGCCTGTGAGCTTCCTCATGGCCTGAGACATCAACCGGGCCTGGAGTCCCATATGTTGATCTCCCATTTCCCCTTCTATCTCCGCCTTTGGGACCAGGGCAGCCACGGAATCCACTACTATGATATCTATTGCTCCGCTACGCACCAAGGCATCAACGATTTCAAGTGCCTGCTCACCATAGTCCGGCTGAGAGATCAGGAGGTCGTCGGTATTTACGCCAAGCTTGCCGGCGTAAACTGGATCCATGGCGTGTTCCGCATCCACGAATGCAGCTATGCCGCCCTGCTTCTGGGCTTCGGCAATCATGTGCAGGGCCAGGGTGGTCTTTCCTGAAGACTCCGGACCGAATATTTCCGTTATCCTGCCTCGAGCTATGCCCCCAACACCGGTTGCCAGGTCAATCGCAATGGAGCCTGTTGGAATTACAGCAATATCTTCCACACCGCCGCGGTCCCCAAGCCTCATTACAGATCCCTTCCCAAACTGTTTTTGTATTTGGGCAATAGCTATATCTACTGCCTTTTCTTTATCCTTCCTGGTTGGGTCAGACATACTATCCTCCTGGTTGATTTGTTCCAGCAATTAAATAACAAGATAATCTTAACTTAAATGGAGAAAAATCGATAGTGATCTTGCTGAAAATGATCTTGCTGAAACCTAAATTGAGCGATTAGCTGTTAGCCATTAGCGTTTAGTTTTGAAAAATCAGGGCATTACCTTAAGGACTAGTTTTAGGATTCGCAACATCTTAATCATTTCCTCGGAAAGCCCCATGATCGACCCTATTACCTCGGCCGGCTTGAGGTTGAAACGGGCAATGGACCTGAGCGTCAGGTAAAAATACGGGGTTTCTTCATCTTTTACATCCTCAGGCCAGGGGCAGGGTGTTATATGCCTGCCTTCCATATCCTTTTTTGTTATTGATTGAAGAGACTCAACTATCTGCTTAAGGTCTGTTGTGATCTGCTTTTTCTTACGTATCCTGCTCACAGGCCATTTGGGGGTTGAATTCAGCTTTTCAATTGAGCCTTTTACCTGAGATGCTGTAACACCAGGGACAAATACCAGGTATTTTACTAATTCCGGCGCCTTTAAAGAAGTCTTTGGGCCTACGAGTTCTACCGAGCTTATAGTGATTCCTTGAGGCATCTCTTTACTTAGTAAATTTTTCAGACGGTCCGGTTTCATGTGCCCTGTCAGTGTAACGGCGAATTGTTCTGCCAGGCTCTCAGTGCCCAGGGGTATGGGCTGTCCAAAAGAAAAGCGGGGTTTGGGATGAAAGCCATGAGAATAAGCAACCGGGATATGCGCCCTCCTTGCTGCCCGATGAAAAGCATGGACCAGTTCGAGATGTCCCAGAAATCGTGCCTTTCCCAGCTTGCTGAAGACCAGATGATAAGTGATTTGGTGATTTGGTGATTGGGTGAGGGATGAGATGTGAACTTTTTCCTTCTCGTAGACTACTGGACGGATATGCTTGAAATCACATACTTCGCAGGCCTGGCATTCACCATGTCTGCAGTCCGGTGTGTAAGTCTCTTTCCGTGCCTTCTCTCTTTCTTCCAGTAAATACTCATTGCTCACACCGGTTAAAATGTGACCCCAGGGAAGAGGTGCCTTTATATCAATTGCTTCTATATATTTTTCAAGCTCGATATTTTCTTCAAGGGCAGCTTTTTTATACAGGTCCGGCATTAGATAGTCATTCCAAGCATCAAGACGTGCCCCCATTTTCCATGCCCTGTAGAGGACTCCTGTAAGCCTGCGGTCCCCTCTGGAAAAAACACCTTCCAGAAAGCTCTGAAGCGGGTCATGCCATTTATAATGAAGGTCCCTGCCCTTCAGGTTGGATTTCAGCAGTTCAAGGCGGTCTCTGGATTCCCGGGCATTTAGTTGGCGTTCCCACTGAAAGGGGGTATGGGGTTTTGGCACAAAGGTGCCTACACTGACAGTAACTTTTTTGCCCCTTTTCCTGCTACTTGCAAGGACCCTCTTTGCGAGTTCGGCGATTTCCAGAACATCGGCCATGGTCTCTGTCGGAAGGCCTGTCATGAAGTAAAGTTTTATGTTGCTCCATCCGAGTTTATAGGCCTGGGCAGCAGTATCAATGAGGTCATGCTCTGTAATTCCCTTGTTTATTACTCTTCGCAGTCTCTCGCTCCCTGCCTCCGGAGCCAGGGTAAACCCGGTTTTCCTCACCCTTTGTATCTGTTTCATAATTTCCGGACTAAGGGTTCCTACTCGAAGAGAAGGGAGAGAGACCGCAACATTCTCCGGCATATAGCGATCCATCAAGGCACTTAACAGGGGCAAAAGACATCCGTAGTCACCCGTACTCAGGGAAAGCAGCGAGAGTTCCTCCCATCCGGATGTGGTCAGGGCCTGTTCCAGCAGGGAGAGGACCTTTTGAGGTGAGCGTTCACGTACGGGTCTATAGGTAATACCTGCCTGACAAAACCTGCAACCACGGGTACAGCCCCTTGCTATCTCGATTCCCATACGATCATGGACTATCTGGGTATACGGTACGAGAGGGCGAGAGGGGAAAGGGGCCTTTTCGAGGTCAGATACTATCCTGCGCTTTACAAGACCTGCTTCGGGCCTTTTGGGCTCCAGGGCGGCAAAGGAGCCGTCCGTTTGATATTTTGGCCTGTAAAATTCCGGCACATAGACGCCGTCTATACGGGAAAGGGCGACGAGAATCTCATTTTTGTCGTTCCCTGTTTCTCGCCAATCCTTTATAAGACCTGCGATTTCAGGTAGGGCTTCCTCTCCGTCTCCTACCAGGATGGCATCAAATAAATCAGCAACAGGTTCAGGATTAACCGAGCAACTTCCTCCCCCAAGGATTATGGGCCACTTGGGGTTGTTTCTTTTCTCTGCCCGGATGGGTATATTTGCAAGGTCCAGAATAGTCAGGATATTGGTATAGCAGAGTTCATATGGGAGGGTTATGGCCAGGACATCAAAGTCGCTTAATGGACGTTGGCTCTCAAGACCCCAGAAAGGCACTTTTTCAGATCTCAGGAGTTTTTCAAGATCAATATCAGGGCAGTAGGCCCTGTCTGCCAAGGCCCATGGTATTTCGTTGATTATGTGATACAGGATATGAAGCCCAAGATGAGACATCCCAATTTCATAGAGATCAGGAAAGATAAGAGCGATTCGGAGACTTGCTTCGCTCCAGTCCTTGTGGCAGGCATTAATTTCATTACCAAGATAACGGCTTGGTCTTCTTATCAGAGGTAGTATATCTGTTGGTTTCATTGCCGGCCCAAGTTAATCCGATGACACTTTATGAGCAAGTGCGGTTTATTTTCTTCTGTGACCTTGGTTGCTAACATAGCTGTTAAGCTGTTAAGCTGTTAAGTTGAACAGCTCAACAGCTAAAAGCCCGCCCGAAAGGGTCTAATTTAAAGGCAAGGAGAGGGTATAATCCTATGGGTAAGACCATAAATGTAGGTCTGCTGGGTTTCGGGACTGTTGGGAGTGGTACGGCCAGGATTCTGCTGGAACAATCAGAACTTTTAGAGCAACGCACTGGTACAAATATAAGGCTTGCGCGGATCTGTGACATGGACATTACTACTTCCAGGGGTTTTCCAGTACCCTCTGAGATCCTCACCGATGACGTGAGATCCCTTCTTGACGACCCGGAAATAGACATATTTATTGAGCTCATAGGCGGTCTTGAGCCGGCCCGGACCTTTGTGCTTGAGGCTATTCAAAAAGGAAAGCACGTTATTACGGCAAACAAGGCCCTTCTTGCAGCTCACGGCCATGAGATTTTTGAGGCAGCAGCAAGATATGGCGTTGAACTAAGATTTGAGGCCAGTGTGGGCGGTGGAATACCTGTTGTTAAGGCAGTGAAAGAGGGCCTTGTGGCAAACCGTCTTCACACGGTCATGGGCATAATGAATGGCACTGCCAACTATATCCTTACGAGGATGACCGAGGAGGGCATGGCCTTTCAAGATGTGCTGGCAGATGCGCAGCGCCTCGGCTATGCTGAGGCGGATCCTGCCTATGATGTTGAGGGTGTTGATACAGCCCATAAGCTTGTCATCATGGCCATGCTGGCTTTTGGTACCCCGGTTGAGCTTTCAGATATTTACATCGAAGGTATATCCAAGCTCTCGCCTCTGGATATTTCCTTTGCAAAGGAATTTGGATACAGGATCAAGCTTCTTGCCATTGCAAGAAACGGCGGTGATGGGCTTGAACTGAGAGTCCACCCGACCATGATCCCGTCAGAGCACCTTTTGGCACAGGTTGGGGGAGTCTACAATGCCTTTTACTTCGTTGGTGATTCGGTAGGAAAGGTGTTGCTATACGGCCTGGGAGCCGGGCAGATGCCCACAGGCAGCGCTGTGGTGGCTGATGTAGTGGATGTGGCCAGGAATCTGGCCGGAGGGGCTGTTGGAAGGGTAGCATCCTTAGGACTTCCATATGATCTGCTTAGGCCTCTAAAAAAGAGGCCGATGGATTCTTTGAAGGGATGTTATTATTTTCGGTTTTCGGTTGTGGATAGGCCGAAGGTCCTTGCCCGGATATCCGGAATCCTGGGGGACGTGGGTATCAGCATAGCCTCGGTCGTGCAGAAGGGACGAGGTAGAGAGTCATCGGTTTCTGTAGTGATGCTCACCCATGAGGCACATGAGGCCAAGGTGCGCGAAGCATTAAAACAAATTGGCTCACTTGACGTAATTTCAGGTGAGACCATGGTCATCCGCATCGAAGATCTTAAGACCCTTGAGGGATTGAGGGATTTTATTTAAGAAGGAGTTCTGTTTTGACTGACATCAACACAATAAATGTTGCTGAATCTACTGATCAGGCTCAGGACTTACCCAAGATGAAACTTCCGGCTTCGAAGTATGTGATACTGATTGGAGACGGTATGGCTGATTTACCAATCGACGATCTGGGGGGCAAGACTGTCTTAGAAAAGGCAAGGACTCCTGCCATGGACCACTTGGCCAAGTTGGGGGAGCTGGGCAGGGTGCTTACCATTCCGCACGGTTTCCCCCTGGGGAGCGATGTGGCCAACATGTCACTCCTTGGATACTCACCTGAAAAGTTTTATACTGGCCGCGGACCCTTGGAGGCCGCTGCTATGGGTATCCAGATGAATCCCGAGGACGTGGCATTCAGGTGCAATCTGGTTACCCTGAGATTCAGAGAGGGCCGGGTCTACATGGAAGACTACAGCGCCGGCCATATAAGCACCGAGGAAGCTCACGTGCTCATAGAGGACTTAGCACCATTTGTGTCCAGTCGCTCTTTTGAGCTTTTTGCCGGCGTAAGTTACCGTCATCTGTTACTTTGGCGCGGTGGTCCAGAGGGTATTTCCACTGTACCACCTCATGATTTCACTGGAATGGATGTTACTGAAGCCTGGCATATTTACGAGGAGGAGCCACTTCTATATGGACTTCTTACCAAGGCCATTACATTTTTCCATCGTCACTCTGTCAACGAAAAGAGGCGGGCCGAGGGAAAACTGCCTGCAAACGCACTATGGCCATGGGGCCAGGGCCGAAGGCCGCTGCTGGCCACGTTTTCCCAGCTCTATGACATAGATAGCGCGGTTGTGGCTGCGGTTGACCTCATAAGGGGTCTGGGTGTCTGGGCCGGTATGGAGGTTATTAATGTGCCCGGGGCTACTGGTTATCTGGACACAAACTACAAGGGCAAGGCAGATGCAGCCCTGAGGGTCTTAAAGGAAAAGACCCTCGTGCTTGTGCATGTTGAGGCCCCTGACGAGGCAAGTCATATGGGTGATCTTCGCGAAAAAATCCGGGCCATAGAACGCTTTGATAAAGAAGTGGTGGGACCTGTCATGGATGGTCTGAGGGATATGGGAGGATCTTACAGGATACTGGTTGCCCCGGATCACTATACGCCAGTGAGCCTTAAAACCCATAGTCCGGGACCGGTACCCTATGTTATTTATGACAGCTTGAGCCCGAAAGATAACTCAGATGCCGCCTTTAACGAGCCTGCGGCCGAGCAAAGCCCTATAATGATCAAAGAGGGCCACAAATTGATGCAGAGGTTCATAGGCGTAACGCCCAGAGAGGTGGAACTCAATCCGAAAAAAAAAGGCAAATGAACAAAGAATCGCCCGGGCCAATTGAACTCAAGGAACCAATACACCGCCTCTCCTACAGGGTGATTTACGGTGATACTGATACCGGCGGTGTGGTATACTATGGACACTATCTGAGAATCTTTGAGATGGGACGCACTGAGTTTTTACGGTCCATGCTCAAGATATCTTATCGTGATCTTGAGCATGAAGGGCTTACACTCCCTGTGAGCGAGGCCTACTGCCGTTACAAGGCCCCAGCCCATTATGACGACCTGCTTGAGATATCAACTTCACTGGAAAATCTTTCTAAGTTCTCCATTCGTTTTCATTATCTAATACACCGATTCGATGACCAGCGCTTGCTGGTTAGGGGCTATACCGTTCACGCCGCAACGGATAGATCCGGCCGCCTTATCCGTCTTCCCAAGGATTTCCAGACAGCTCTTGCCGGCATTTGTAATACCTAAGATAAGCGATTAGCTGTTAGCCATTAGCATTTAGCTCTGAAAAATCAGGGCATTACGTTAANNTTAATTAGAAATAACACCCAACAGAAGATCCATATGGTAATGCCTTGCAATATAATCCATATCATGGCCCTGGGAGAGCAGATTGTTAACAATACCAATTTTAGTGAAATTAACAATCTGCTCCACCCTTCCTCGTGTTATTCCAGCCGTTCCCGAAATTTTTCCCTGAGGCCATCCAAGCCGGCTCAAACGAAGGATAATGGTGTTTCTGCTTTCTTGTAGATTGGGTTGAGCCTGCAAGGTTATGTTGGGTTTCGTACCTCAACCCAACTAAAATCAGGCATTTACAAAAATATAATTTCAACAGGCGAAACCCAACGAATCATTCGGGTGGGTTTCCGTTCAGTCACTAGATAGATGGGAGCAGACACCCTGTACTTTTCCTTGAGTTTCTTAGTTATAATGCTAAATTGATAATACATTAGATCCTGAAAGCAAGTGAAAGCAGGGTAAGTGTAAATGAGGAATATCCCAGCAGTAAGGAACGTACAATAAATAACTTGAACAAATTAATGTCTTTTTTGCCGTCTTCTTCGTTGCTCGTCGATCACATAACCCGTTATGCTCGCTCTTCGCGCCTTGAATACAACAAAAAATCGTATTAATTTTTGTTCAACTTATTTATCTCCCGTTCCTAATTATTCACTCCCCCCCTGACAGCCGACAGCCTTT
>DFBQ01000242.1 GCA_002367355.1 Deltaproteobacteria bacterium UBA3076
TTGTTTTTTTCCAAATCCCTTATATGTATTGTTTGAAGATTTTCCTCTGTAAGGGCGTAGATTTTATTGCATACACTTTCAAGACAATTCTTTGCTCGAAATATACTTATCAAGGGCTCTCCGGGCTAGGTGAGTGATGTAAATGACCGCAAATGATAACGCCGATGCCATAAATTGTCCATTCCATCTTAGATCTCGAAGCCGTGCGTGAACCGATCGTCGCGAGATCGGCGGCAAGGGAGCCTATATATACGTTGCTTCAACTTTGAATGGCCAAGGAAGAACCCCGTGGCCCTTTCGCCGAAAAGATACCGTGCAAATGAAAAAAATGTCTTTAAACTGTATTTTAAATAAAAATATTCAGCAGTAATATCTACATCTTCTTTCCGATTATAATGGTTGATATTGTCAAGGTTGACATCCGGTATAAATGCTGAATAGATAATAAATGCCAATCCGTCGACATTGAAAATGACAAGCCTGTTTAAAAAACCCACATCCATCCAGCTAATTGTGGCTGGATTTCTTTTTCTGATTTTTATCGGCGCTTTTCTTCTAACCCTGCCGGCTGCCTCTTCCAGCGGATATGGTCAAACATTTTTGGATGCTTTGTTTACAGCCAGTTCCGCCATCACTACAACCGGATTGGTGGTTGTGAACACAGGATCATTCTATTCCAGCTCCGGACAAATTATTATCCTTGCGCTTTTTCAAATCGGCGGTTTGGGATATATGATAATAATAACCCTCGTAGTTTTAGGCATAGGCGGCAGGCTGTCTATCAGCGGCCAAACTTTGCTGAGACAATCAATAACACGGCCAACCTCTGTAGACATGATCCGCTTTGCAAAAATCATCCTCCTTTTCACTCTTGTATTCGAGCTGGCCGGAACCATTTTCCTTGGACTTTCCTGGATGCGATTTTTCCCGTGTGGAAAAGCTTTTTACATGGCCGCTTTTCACTCAGTGTCTGCCTTTTGCACCGCCGGCTTCTCCCTTTTCCCCGATAGCCTTAAAGCTTACAATGAATGCTTTTCTATCAACCTCATAATCAGTCTTCTTGCCTTAGCCCCACTTTCGCACTTTTTTAAAATGTAGTTGATATTATTGAGAATTTTTCCACAGATACTACAGGCATCCCTCACTTTTTTATTTGACTAAAAATCGTAACAGATCGATGAGCGTAATATCAGCAACCACCCTTTTTTTATCATCTACATGCATCTCATGCACATTGGTCCTGATCATTTTCTTCAATACCATCCTCACCTGTTCATTAAACGTTCATGAGGTGGCTTTTGTCACCCCCGAGCATGAAAATTAACCGCTCACTCGTTGCGCTCGCTCGACGCACGCGGACGAGCGCAGACTCCGGCATCTGCCAAACCGGCAAATAGCCCGATAAGCTATTTTTCCTCCGCCATATCGGCGGGGAAAACGTCTGTGTATGTCTGTGTGTGTGGCTAATTCAAAAAGTATGTTTTTTCTTTTAGCTTGACAACGCTCATCGGAAAAGTAATACTCATAGTAATACATAAATGGACAATAAAAAATGCCAAAAGTAACTCAAAAAGGCCAGGTAACCATTCCTCAACAGATAAGGATTATGCTGGGCATCAAAACTGGCGATCAAGTTAATTTTGAGGTCGACGCAGGAACAGTTTATCTTAGGAAAAAACAGGCTTCAGTAGAAAATCTTAAAAGATATGTAGGCTATCTTTCGCATCTAAAAGGTAAAGAACCAGAAGATATTATAGATGAATTGAGGGATACCGCAGATGATTTTGGCCGTTGATACCAACATATTACTTGATATCTTGATCCCGAATACAAAACACGTTCATTCTTCTCTGAACTGCTTATTGAGTCTTGGTATCAGCGATAAGCTTATTATCAGTGAAATCGTGTTTGCCGAATTGGCTGCCCAGTTTCTATCCTTTCAGGATCTGAAGCAATTCTTAGATGATACTGGTATTACACGTGTCCCTTCAAACGAGACATCACTATACGAAGCCAGCCGGGCTTGGAAAAAATATTCATCCCCAAAAAAGGGGCTCCTCATTTGTCCGGCCTGTGCGAAAAAGCAAAAAGCTTTCTGTCAATACTGTAAGGAAGTTATACCGCTTAGGCAGCATGTTCTGGCTGACTTCCTAATCGGTGCCCATGCGAAAATTCAGGCTGACATGCTCATAACAAGGGATAGAGGCTTTTATCGTACTTATTTTAAGGGCTTGTTGATCAAGAAACCAAAATAGCTTTTTGGTATGGATTTTTGGAACTCTTTGGGGTTTCGGGTCATAAACATAGTGAGGGAAGGGCATCCGTGGCAGAGATCATAATGAAGTGGGGCGTGCATATTTTGGAAAAATATGGGCTTTCTCATATCTTCCGACTATCAAGCAGAGCCGGTATGGCATCTGAGAGTCTCTCCATCTGCCATTTCCAGTGCGGTCAAGAAAACAGTGAAAGAAAATTCAACGCAGAAAAAGATGTTCCTCTTTCGCCTGACCAGGCAATCAATTTAATTTAATTTCTTCGGGAGGAGTAATCATGCAATATGATCTAGTTTTTGAAGGTGGCGGAGCAAAGGGCTCGGTGTTTGTCGGCGCGTTACAGGAATTTTTTGCTCGGGGACATACCGCAAGACGGTTCATCGGAACATCTGCGGGGGCAATAACCGCCACCCTCATGGCCGCGGGCTATGGGCCTGAGGAAATGCTGGAAGCAGTTAATGAGAAACTGCCAAACGGAAAACCCCGTTTTTCAACTTTCATGGATATCCCGGAGAAATTCGATGATCCGGATATTCATAACAGCCTTACCTATGCCATATTCAAAAAAGTTGACATTCCATTCATTCCCCAGTTGATGGAAGGAGTAGTAGATGACCGCATCTTCAGCGCTTTAATGAAAATCGATGCCTACCGGGAAATGTTTTCTTTTATCGAAAGAGGCGGTCTGTATGCAGGCGATGAATTTCTTAAATGGCTTACAGAGAAACTGAATGCCGGAGGTCGCAACCTCGGCCATACAACTTTGTCGGAATTCCAGGATTGTACTGAAAGCGACCTTTCGATGGTGGCTTCAGACACCGAGGCCAAGGAAATGCGGGTTTTGAACCACAGAACGGCCCCGGACTGCCCTGTCAAATGGGCTGTGCGGATGTCCATGAGCATTCCTTTTATGTGGCAGGAAGTCAGGTGGCAGGCACAGTGGGGACCATACCTTGGTGAAGACATAACAGGACATAAGTTCGTGGACGGCGGAGTCCTTTCAAACTTTCCTATAGACTTGCTTACCTCGCGAGACGCGGAGGTAGTCAAAATTATGGGGGACACCGATCCGGACGAGGTGCCGAACCTCGGTTTTCTGATTGATGAAAAACTCCCTGTCGAAGGTTCCGGAGAGGCGGAAATTGAAGAAGGCTCAGAAAGTTTAGAAGGCGGTTTTACTCGATAACATAAAGCGTTTTAAAACCATCCGACGTATCAGGTGCCTTATAGACACCATGACCAGCGCGCATGACAGGCTTGCCATTGAAGCCCACGAAAAAGAAATTTGTCGTCTTCCCGCAAAGTCCTATGGCACTACCGAGTTCGATATGAGCGACGCAAGACTGCAAGCACTTATTAATGCAGGTCGCAAGGCCATGAAAGAGTATTTTGACCATCAGTAGCTGTCCTGCTTATGTCGCAGATAGGCTGACAGGAAATGCTGATACGTTGCACAAGCTCGTCGGTGGGAAATTGAAAGAAGCAGTCTAAATGCTCATGAGCTTTCAACTATTTGAAGGCAATGAGTTGTGTGGACAACTCCGACGTGGAGTGGCAATAAGTCGTTCAAACGGCAAAGCCAATGGAATCTGACCTGGCCGTAAGGACCAGGTTTTTGAGATTAGAATATAATTATACAGGGAAAGAAGATTGACTTTGTGCTCTCTGTGCCTCTATGGTAAATTAAGATTTTTAAAATTTCGTGTCCATTTTTTCGGTCTGGATGGTATTGTATTTCAGGCATATCATCTGGTAGATAGGATACATAGTCATTTCCGCTTGCTCATAAATACCTGACTTGCTACAGAAATCTTGACTAAATCCTTACCGTCGGTATTTGGGGACCTGGCCCGAGTCTTTGCGTAGAGCTTTCAAGTGAAGTCAAATATGATAGTGAGACAACGTGCGTTTCAATGGACGGATTACTGGATCCACGCGAATATAGTCGCTGCTGATATAGAGCATTATCGCGTTTATAATACAGGACTGGGGGTTTTGTATGGAGGAGACTGCCTTGAACTCTTACGACTCATCAGAAGTGAGACGATCGATACCGTTTTTGCTGATCCTCCCTTCAATCTTGCCAAGAATTATGGATCAAGAGTAACCGACAAACTACCGGATGATAAATATATAAACTGGTCCAAGGAGTGGCTCAGAGAATGCGTGAGGCTTCTCAAGCCGGGTGGCGCGCTCTTTGTATATAATTTGCCGAAGTGGAACCTTATACTCGGCAATTATTTGATGGAAATGGGCCTGTTATTTCGTCATTCGATAGCGATTAACATTAAGTTAGGTCTGCCTATTCCGGGACGCCTTTACCCGTCGCATTATAGTTTGCTTTATTTCACTAAGGGAAAACCAAAGACCTTCCGAAAAATTCGAACACCCATTGAAAGATGTCGCCATTGTGGAGGGGAACTTAAGGATTATGGCGGACACAGAAACGCCATGAACCCGAAAGGCGTTAACCTCACGGATGTTTGGAATGACATCCCGCCAGTCAGACATTGGAAATTTAAGAGCAAGAAGAGGACGGCCAACCAACTATCCACTAAGCTTCTATATCGTGTTATTCAGCTTTCGACGAAAGAGCATGACATTGTCTTAGATCCTTTCGGAGGTAGCGGAACCACATATGACATATGTGAACGGACCAACCGCCATTGGATCGGAATCGAATTGGAAAGCTGCGAAGTCATCATCGAACGTTTGGAGAACCGAGAACTGAGTCTTCACAAGTCAGAAGATTACGTCGAAGATTGAAATGAGGTTGAATGTGACTCCGGCTAGCGTCCTTGATGTCCTCTCACAAGATTTATCCAAACAATTGTTTCCTGTTGAACGGCAACTCGTGCCGAATCTGGATGACGTTTATGAATTAGAACTCGCGTTCTATGAAAACCACCTCCTTGCCGACGAAGAACTCATACGAAATGCAGCATATTTTGCCCGGATAGGTGACACCTACACTCGCCACTTCCTTATGTGCACTGGTGAATCGTTGAAGCTTCCTGAGCATTCGTCATATAGGCTGAAGTCCTTTTTCGAAAGAAATCTATTCAGAACCGGCTATGCAACCCATGGCCTCTTTCCTTACCGGGGTAAATTTCATCCTCAAATGATCAAAGGCATCATAAATGTTATGGGGCTTAAGCCAGGCCATACGGTCTTGGACCCTATGATGGGTTCTGGCACTGTACTTGTCGAGGCGTGTTTGATGGGAATAGGATCGATCGGCATAGACTTGAGTCCGTTCTGTAGATTCATGGCTCAGACGAAGATCGATGCACTTACAATGTCTTTGTCCCGAGCACGTAAGGCGCTCGAGAATTGTGAAGAGGTATTTGCATACTTTCAAAAACAGGTTGGCAAACCGCATCCTGGTATCAAAACCTGCAAAACTCCGACATCCAGGGGCATTATGGCGGTAATGGAGCCGGGTGCTGAATATGAAACTAAGAAAAACAGACCTCAGCTAACAGGAAAGGAGCGGGAAACTCGCGACACTTATAATCTCCTATTGCTGGCTTACCTGGATAGTGCCGGGTATTCCGAAAGAAGTCGCCGCAAGTCGCCGTTTGATCAGTTTAAGGCTATACTTGAGCGGTATCTGTTTGTTACAGAAAAGATCCAGAATGTTCTTAATAACGTAGAATTGGATCTTGCCCCTGCGAAAGCTCTTGAAGGTGATGCCAGGGCCCTTTCACTTGAGGACGCAAGTGTGGATGGTATAATTTTTTCTCCCCCATACAGTTTTGCCATTGATTACCTGAAAAACGATTCTTTCCATTTGAATTTTCTCGGAGTCGCAACTGATGACATTCGTAAGGATATGGTGGGCCTTCGTGGACATAAGTTGTCTGAGAAATTTGAACTCTATCAGCAGGACATGGACAAGGTGCTCTCAGAATGTGCACGGGTTTTACGCCGAGGTCGTCTGTGTACAATCATTGTTGGGACAAATAACAACCAAATAGGAAAAGCCATGGGAGTATCTCCAAAAGAGGTTCGCGGCCTTCATGAAATGCTAACCGATTTGAGCTCAAAACATGGTTTCCAACTAGTAAAAATGATGAGCCGACCCATCACGGGTATTTACAATACGATGCGGCGTGAATACATTTTGATGCTCTGTCGGAACTGAGGCTTTACTTAAGAGCCCTTCCGTCAGTACCTTTTTTTATCCGTGGCACATCCTGACTGACCGCATCGTGTTCTATAGCTATGACGACTAGCAAACCTTCGTCAATATGAAGGGCTCTCCATAAAGGAAAGTAAGGTTCAATTTCAGGAAAATTGCCGATCCTATCCGTGAGATATTTATACATTTCTCTGGTAGGCACAATCAAGGCTCCACCGATCAGTATTTTCTTCAAAATACCCAACGCCATTTTGTTTATCGCACGATGGCTGGATGATACATTTCCTGTTTCCCACTCAACACAGAAGAGGCGGTCACCGACCGGACGAGTAGCATCCATCGGTCCTGGTCTTCTGACTGTTGCTATGTCAACAGGTGTTTCTAACTGCCAACCCAGAAATTTCAACTTGTGCATACAAGCCTCTTTTATGGGTTTGACACCGCTACCCCGGCCACGCTTTTTGCCAGGTTCATCGTAGAGCGTAAAAGAACCAGACCCCGGAGGCCATTCGACCGACTTAATTGCCTGGACGATGTGTCCCTCGATCTCTCTCCATTCATGAGAGTGGGAGAATGCCCCTGCGTCGATTATTGGCTCTATTCGGACGATTTTCATACTAAACTGAGTTGATTTTATGTCTGCTTTTGGAATGATAGGTGGCAAGAGACTGAACTCGCTCAATCATCTCGGACGGCTCCACCTTTAACGCTTTGGCTAATTCAAAAATGGTGCGAAGAGACGGGCTTTTATGTCCCCGTTCAAGCAGACTTATGTATGTGCGGTGATACCCGCTGGCAAACCCAAGTTCTTCTTGAGAAAATTTACGGTCTCGGCGAAGTTGCTGGAGAACCTGGCCAAACGACTTGGTAATAGGCCTGTCTTCCGAGCCTTTTGAAGTGTTTTTCTTCATCAAACATGATATGTGTTCGAATGCAGACTATAAATCTACAGACTATAGTATGAAGTCCCAGATTGAATAAAAAATTGTATTAACCACCTATCCAGATTTTGGTGTACATAATAGAATATTAAGAACAGGAGCCGAAAAAATGGCCTCTTCAGAAAATATGATCTCTGAAACCGACAAGAAATTCGCTCAAAAGGCCTACAAGGTTTTTGTTTCGAGCACATATCTTGATAACAAAGCGAGGCGGAGAATAGTACAGGACGCCATAACCATGGCCGGGATGGTCTGGCACGGGATGGAGATATTTACTGCGAGCACCAGCCCCACGGTGGAAGAATGCCTGCGTTATGCCAGGGAAGCGGACCTCCTGGTGGGCGTCATTGCCTGGCGCTACGGGTGGGAGCCGGAGGGGCATGAAAAATCCATTACAGAAATGGAATATGACGCAGCCGCAGAGAGACTGATGTTCCTGATTGACCCGTTGCTACCGGTGTACCAGGACAAGGACTATGATCCTGGTCCGGACAGGTGGAAGAAACAGGAAAAACTGGAAGCCTTTAAAAAGCGGTTTTCCAAAGACCAGATGCCTGCATATTTCAATGAAACCACGTTACAGGCAAAGGTGCTTGCTGCACTGAACGAGTGGCGGGAGAAATGCGAAATAGGGAGAGGCGGGGAACCGGCTCCTGAACCCTATGCAGTATCCGGACCAGCACCCCTGCGCTACCCGGAACTGGATCAGGAAATCAAGACCTATTGCCAGAAGGCAGAGGCCCTGCACTCAACCTTGCCTGTGGCTGGTTTTGTCACTCAGCTCAAGGTAAGCATAGACATAGAGGACATTTTCGTTCCTCTGCGCGCCATGCTGGACTTGAGTGGAGTGGATGGGAAGCGGTTTCTCGGTGCGGACCATGCCGAGGAATATCTGAGGCGCAGTGACTCATGCCTTGAGATCTCGCTCCTTGAGGCCTTTCGCCAATCCGAACAACGCGGGCAAAAAGGCCTTGTCATTCTGGGAGATCCAGGGTCAGGCAAGACCACGCACTTGAAAAGGCTGCTGCTGTGGTGTCTGCATAAAGGCCCCGAGACCTTGCATCTTCCAGCAGGAATGCTGCCGGTGTTCCTGCCTTTGAGGGAACTCAAGAATCTTGATCAGGGCCTGGACGCTTTTATTCAGTGCCAGTTTGACAGCCCTCACTATAAAACCCCAAAAGGTTTTGGCGAGCAGTTGCTTAAACGCGGCAATCTCCTTTTCCTGCTGGACGGACTGGATGAAGTGGCGGATCTCTCCCATCGTGAACAGGTGGCCAAATGGATTGTGGAGGCCCTGCGTTTTTATCCTGACTGCCGGTTCGCGATCACCTGCCGTTTCGCAGGGTACAGTCCCACAGTACGCCTCAGTGAGGGTTTTCTCGAGATGCACGTGCGGCCCCTTACAGAGGACCAGGTCGAGCGATTTGTCCACAACTGGTATAGGGTCGTGGAAAAGGGCCTGGCAAAAGACCCTAAGCTGGCCGAGTCCATTGCCGCGGAAAAGGCGGACAATCTGGTCAAGCGCCTTCAGGAGCCTGACTTCCGGGCACGCCGAGTATTTGAGCTTACCCGCAACCCCCTGCTGCTCACAAATATCTGTCTTGTGCACCGGCATAGGGGTAGCCTGCCGCGCAAGCGGGCCCGGCTTTACGAGGAGTGTATCGACGTGCTCCTGGAACACTGGCGGGAGGCAAAGGGGCTCAAGGTGGGCGTAACCGCCCGCGATGGCTGCAGGGCCCTGCAGCCCGCGGCATTTTGGCTGCATTCAGAGGAGGGAAGGACCCAGGCAACGGCCGAGGAACTTAAGCCTCATATTGAGCCTGTTCTGAAAGCCGTGGACTGGAAGGAAGGCACAACTGAGGATTTCCTCCGCACTATCCGCGACGACAGCGGCCTTCTGACAGGCTGGGATCAGGAACACTATGGCTTTATGCACCTTGGTTTTCAGGAATACCTGGCCGCGCGGGAGATCAGGAGCCGGTCGTTTGAAGATCCGGCTGTTCTGCAAGAGCTTGCACTGAGCTTCGGTGAATCATGGTGGCAGGAGGTTGGATTGCTTATGCTTGCCCTTGAGGACCCGTCTCGTTTTATTCCCTACATGCGCGAGCGAGGTGGTAAAGCAACCTGCCTTTGGCGAGGCAAGTCATTCAAATCTGGTGGAGGCATGCCTGGACGACGCAGCCGAGAAATCATCTCTGCCTTTTTTGGAACTTTTGCAGATTGATCCTGGGAATGACACAGGACTTTGGAAACGGCAGTTTGTAGCACTCCGCGTCCTGGAACGTCTGGACCCATCAGCAGTAAACGGTCTTAATTCAATACTTGAGCGACATCCCTATCCTGAAATCCGTCAACGGATCAAGGGCCGGGCTGAACAGGCTCTCCTGGATGTTTTCACAGCCGAACAGGGAGGCTACGAACTGATCAGGATTCCTGGATGGGTATTCATGATGGGCTCGCCTGAATCGGAAGCAGAGCGTTTTAGCGACGAGGGGCCTTTGCACAAGGTGACTGTCCCTGATTTTTACATTGGCCGGTATCCGGTGACCAATGAGGAGTATGGCCTGTTTCTGAAAAATAACCCGGATGTGCCGGAACCGAGATACTGGGCCCACAGGCAGTATAACCAGCCCAGGCAGCCAGTTGTGGGAGTGAGTTGGGATGACGCAAAGAAATACGCTGAATGGGCCGGTCTGCGCCTGTCCACTGAAGCGGAGTGGGAATATGCATGCAGGGCAAACACACAAACCAGGTATTATCCGGGTGACAAGGAAGAAGACCTTGACCGTGCGGGCTGGTATGACAAAAATTCAGCTCACCGGCTCCATCCTGTGGGTGAAAAGGAGCCGAACAGCTTCGGTCTGTATGATATGCACGGAAATGTCTGGGAGTGGGTTGAGGATGGCAAGCACGATAATTACAATGGTGGACCGAGTGACGGAAGTGCCTGGATCGATAGCCCAAGGAGTTCTATCCGGGTAATCCGCGGCGGCAGTTGGGGCGGCGGCGCGCACCTCTGCCGGTCGGCGATTCGTCGCGGCTTCCCGCCCTACGACCGCAGTGACTACCTTGGCTTCCGCTTCTCCAAGTCTGTTTCCCTTGGCCCTTGAGTTCTTGGACCCTTGGCATTCGGCCCGCAGCGGAGGGAAGGGAGCGGAATAGCCGCCGAAGCGGAGCAGGCGGCATATGAGCGACCGGATTGCAGCGGAGGGCCATGAGTTGATTCCATGAGTCTGATTAAATCGAAAGAAGAAAAAATATGAGACGAGGTGTCGAGCTCTCGGAGATGTTAAAATGGTAATTCTTGAAGGGTTAATCACAAATATCATTGGTAAAATTGGAGAAATGGCGGCTGGGAAAGCATGGGCCTCCATGCCCAGGAATCATAAGGTTATGAAGCTTTTTAAGGCCGTTGGGCTCAAGCCCGGTAAACCAGAGCCGGATTTTGATTCCGTATATGTGCATGCATTGGTCGAATATGGTGTTGAACAGCCGAAAAAATCTATTCTTGATTTCTTCAAGCATGAAGATATCCGTAAGGCCTTTAGGAATTCTTTTGATAATAATGACCTCGCGATCCTGCATAATGAGGCTGCAACCCTGATTAAATGGAACATGATCGGAGACGATTTACGTGATGAAGATATTGATCCGCGTCTTGAATTCGCCAGGTTCACCCTTGTATTTAATGAGATGGTGGACCGCACCCGGACCCCGGCTGAGGTCAGGAGGGAACATAAGCTTGACGAGATCCTGCAGGTTATAAAGGAAAGTGATCTGAATATAATCCGGGCCAAGCAGATTGAAATGATACAGGGCGGGCGTCCTGAACAATTGAAAACCTGGTTTCAGACCCTGGGGTATAGTTTTGGAGGCCATGACATCTGCACGGATGAGTATTGTGAATGGATTATAAGAATTTCAACCCGGCGCGGATTTGACAGCATCCTTGTAAGGTTTATTGAAAACCAGGCTGAACCTGAGGACATAAAAAGGGTTGAAGCGGCTGTAAAGCAACATCAAACTGAAGAAGGATGGCTCATTGCCGCTCATAGAACATCCAGGTCTGCAAAGGAACTGGCGGAAAACAGTGATAAAATTTGGCATCCTTCATATCAAGCCAAAAGTAGTTTACATTTTTAGGGGTAATATACCTCAAAAAATATGACTTGTGCGATTAGCTGTTAGATTTTAGCTTAACAGTCCGTTTTTATACAAAATTTTTACCTAATAGCTAACGGCTAACAGCTAATGGCTGGCATCCGTCTATGTTGAAAAAGTGTAAACTACAAAATGAAGGATGCCTAAAATTTTCTGTTATACCTTTGATGAGAAGCTTGATGAGCAGGCGGATTTCAGCAGGTATTTCAATTGGCTTGAGTCCTTTGTAAAAGAGCGGCGTATTGATGCTGATTATGTGCCATTGGCGTGCAAACGTGAAATAATCGATCAGACAACCGGGGAAAGGACAGGTGAAGAACGTTACGGCAAAGAGGAAGGATGGATAGAGGGTTATATTGACAGGTGGCTTGAGGATCCCTGCAAGGAACATATTTCCATTCTGGGTGAATTCGGCACCGGAAAGACCTGGTTCACCCATCATTATGCCTGGCAGGTAATGGAGAACTACATTGAGGCAAAGGAGAAAGGGCTGAAACGCCCCCGTCTGCCGCTTGTAATACAGCTCCGTGATTATTCAAAGGCCCTGAACAGTGAATCCCTTTTTTCCGATTTTTTCTTTCGCAAACATGAGATACCGCTTCCCGGATATTCTGCATTTGAGCAACTGAACCGCATGGGAAGGCTGCTTCTGATTTTTGACGGTTTTGACGAAATGGCCGACAAGCTTGACCGTCAGAAAATGATCAACAATTTCTGGGAACTGGCAAGGGTCGTGGTTCCCGGAGCAAAGGCCGTGCTGACGTGCCGCACAGAGCACTTTCCCAATGCCAAAGAGGGAAGAGACTTGCTCAACGCAAAGTTGAAAGCTTCCACGAGATACCTGAGCGGTGATCCGCCCCAGTTTGAGATCCTGGAACTGGAGCAATTTAATGAGGACCAGATCCGTGACGCCCTTTTAAAAAGAACCGACCAAAAAACTGTTGATCTTATCATGAGCCATCAAGAGCTGCTTGATCTTGCCGGCCGTCCTGTAATGCTGGACTTTCTTGTGGAGGCCCTGCCGGATATAGAGGCGGAGAAGCCGGTGGATCTCTCAAGGATCTATTTTTATGCAACAAAGGCAAAGCTGGAAAGGGATATCAAGGAAAAGCGAACTTTCACTTCAATGGCGGATAAGCTTTATTTTCTGTGTGAATTGTCCTGGGAGATGTTGACTTCTGAAATGATGAGTCTCAACTACCGGCTTTTTCCGGACCGGCTCAGGAATCTGTTCGGCCCGGTGGTGTCTGATGAAAAAGATCTCGACCACTACCATTATGACATGATGGGCAATACTCTCCTGACCCGGAATGATGACGGGGACTATTCTCCGGCCCACCGGTCATTGCTGGAATTCTTTGTTGCTTTTAAAGCCGTGGCAGAGCTTGGCGTGCTTCCTCCGGATTTTACCGCGGCTGCCGGGAGTCAGTCAAATATTAACGAACTTCGTGATCCCTTGGACTACACATGGGATTCCTATTTCCGGCGGGGGAAGGATGAAGACGGAAATATAAGGCAGATTTCGCCGTTAAAAGGCTTTCTGGCCGGGGACAGGGACAAGGTGCTGGAATCCCTGGGCCGTATGGGTGATGCGGTCTTGCGTTTTATTCACGAGATTACCAATGTCGAAGAGGTCCGGCCTGCTTTTCACGAAATGCTTGCAGGGGTTATGGACGAATTCAAGGATGGAAACCGTGATCCTGAAAAGCAGCAGAATATCATAAGTTTTATTCTGAAGTTCAGGAGACTCAGCCAGGAATGGGAGGAACAGGCAAATCAAGGTGATTCCATTCGTCGTTTCTGGTCAGATCATCTGGAAAGGGAACTAAGTGATGCAAGAGGAAAGACCTGGGTTGAGCCATTGTCTCTGGAGCGTCCAGGGGAGTCTCCCATAAAATTCGAGATGGTCCAGGTGCCTGCAGGTTCATTTCTAATGGGAGATGAATCAGAAGGGCCGATACTGAGGGCAGCTATTAGTGAACCGTTTATGATTGCCACAGTGCCGGTTACCAATGCACTTTACAGCGCGGTCACAGGCCATACGCCCAGCCGTTTTGAAGGAGATGAACGGCCTGTGGAGACTGTATTCTGGCTTGGTGCGGTCAGGTTTTGCAACAGCCTTTCAGAAAGGTTGGGCCTTGAATCGGCCTATGCAATTGACGGCGATAGGGTTGAATGGCTGCGGGCAAGCACGGGCTTCAGGCTTCCAACAGAGGCGGAATGGGAATATGCCTGCCGGGCTGGCACAACGACCCGTTTTTCCTGTGGCGACCTGGAGTCCGGTCTGGCGACCATGAGTTGGTATGCTCAAAACAGCAAAGGCGGAACCAAACCTGTGGGGCTGAAAAGACCAAACGCCTGGGGGCTGTTTGACATGCACGGAAATGTCTGGGAGTGGATTTGGGATTTGTACGAAGAAGGAGGCTCTGACCGGGTGATCCGCGGCGGCAGTTTGAACTTCGTCGCGCTCTACCGCCGGTCTGCGATTCGTAGCGGCTTCCCGCCCGGCGACCACAGCGGCGACCTTGGCTTCCGCCTCTCCAGGTCTGTTTCCCTTGGCTCTTGAGCCCTTGGACCCTTGGCCTTCGGCCCGCAGCGGAGAGAAGGGAGCGGAATAGCCGCCGAAGCGAAGCCGGCGGCGTATGAGCGACCGGATCACAGCGGAGGGCCGCCTGTATTCCCGGTGTCTGAATGAATTGTGAGAGCACAGGGTCGTGTGGAACCCAAACGTTCATGACAGGAGGTTTTCGTCACCCCGAAGATGAAAAATCGCCACCCGTTCGCTGCACTCGCTCGACACATACAGACGAACACAGATTCAGGCCATATGCCAAACCAGCAAATGGCTGGACAAACACTTTTTCCCTGCCATGTCGGCCGGGGGAAAACGTCTGTGCAAGTCTGTGGCTAATTCAAATTCAAAAAGTATTTTCACGGGAAACCGTATATGGTCTATTGAACATACAAGTATGTCGTGTGCCTTTTTGAACATGTACAAATCCTGAGGAAGATTACATGGAAATACTCAATGATATTATCTCCATTGTAATTTCAACCATCACGTCCTTAATCCACAGCTTTTTGCCTTTTTCGTTGCTTTGGTTGGTAATGTTTGTCAATACGAAACAGTTTGAATAAATACGGAGGATGTTATGGACATAGAAACTCAAGTCAAAAAATTAACAGGTATTTTCGGAGAGCCGAGAATCAGGGGTACGTTGAAGAAACTGGCCGAGATTGAAGCTGAAAACTGTTCAAAAAAAATCGAAAGAACAAAAAGAGAATTACTAGTATTTGAAAAACGCTTCAATAAGAACAGTAAGGCTGCATGGGATGAGTTTAACAAGGGTAAGCTTGGAGATAGTGCTGATATCATGGAATGGATGGCTTTGTATGAGAATTTACTCGATTTTCAAGATCAGTATGACCGTATCAACAATAGCGACATATTATGATTAGACACTATCTAGATGAGATAAAAGATCTCCTGTCATCGTATGAATGGATACGATTTGTTGAAATCATTCGTTGCGATTTTGAAGAGAATGACCAAAAGAGAATATTGTTCTATCGTTTTCGTGTTTATTTGTCAGACGGTAGCCGCCTGGAGATGGTCGAAAGGCTTGTTGAGTCAAAAAAAGATGGGAGTATTTATTCGACGAAATATAGTTTCCACTGGCAAGATCAGCACGGTCATCTCATCAGGCGTTGGGATAATGCGCCACATTATCCCAATCTCGATGACTTTCCATATCACATCCATATTGGAGAAGATGAAACTGTCGTTCCTGGAACGTCCATCAACGCAATGGAAATGCTTGCCGAGGTTGACAGGGAATTATCTGATGTCGTCGAAAAAGAATAGAATTACTGATGGGAAAAGCGGGACGCCATTGACTAGATTGAATGTAAGCTCAAACTGTTTTCAGAGAATATTTTATTTATAGTAAAAACAATGAGTTGAAAATGTATATATTACGAAATTAAACTGCGGCTTCGATAGTCATATTTTATGTATAGCAATAAATTCAAGAGGTTATACCTAATAGGCCATTTAGGGCTCTGAAATCAGTTTGAACTTAGCTGCCTTCGGCAGGACTTCTCTGACAGGATGAATAAGATTTACATGATTTTCATTCATCCTGATTATCCTGTTGATCCTGTCAAAAAATGGAAATTCCTATACTATGAACTTACAAGAAGGTAAGGGTTTTTTGGGGAGTGCTCTTTCAAAAAATAGGGAAGAAGCTGAACCACGAAGGTGGTCGCAAAGCTTGTTGAACATGTTCAAATCTTAAGGAAAATTACATGGAAATACTCAATAATATTATCTCTGCTGTGACAGAGGATTATAAAATTCGTGAAGTTCATACCTGTATTCATTGGACAGCAGTGGCCAGCAGTGGTTGCGGGTTATCTTCCACTTTTCAGGATAACCGCATTCCTCACGTGCCGGTCAAAGATGCAGGCAAATTGGCTCAAAAAACCGCATTAGAAGTGGTAGAATATGCTCGATCAGACAATCTTTTGGAGGCATCTATTGGCATGGCGGCCCTGAACTCCTTGATAGAGATTGATGAAGACCGTTGTGTTGAGCTGAATGCCTTTGAAATATTGGCAGAAAAAGGAAAGGGCAAAAACGTATGCGTCGTGGGCCATTTCCCATTTATTCCCAGGATGCGGAAATTGGCCAATAGACTCTGGGTGATAGAAAAAAGACCCCAGGAAGGGGATCTGTCGGCAGAAGAGGCTGAAAATGTACTGCCTATGGCTGATGTTGTAGCTATTACCGGTACGTCATTTATCAATCATACAGTAGATGAATTATTAAGTTTGTGCAGGAAG
Source organism: Deltaproteobacteria bacterium UBA3076 (assembly GCA_002367355.1). Taxonomy (GTDB): domain Bacteria; phylum Desulfobacterota; class Dissulfuribacteria; order Dissulfuribacterales; family UBA3076; genus UBA3076. The sequence goes on from DFBQ01000242.1 coordinate 16,365, forward strand.
AGTTTTGTGGTGATGGTGGGAGCGACCTCGCCTTTGTCACCTGTGCTTTTTGACTACGGAGTTGATATGATTGCCGGTTCAAAAGTAGTTGATCCGCAAAAGGCTATTCAGTGTATAAGCGAAGGGGCTACATTTAAACAGATTAGGGGTATAAAGCACTTGATTATGACCTAAGTTGAGCGATTAGCTGTTAGCCATTAGGGTTTAGCTTTGAAAAATCAAGGCATTACGTTAATTAGAGATAACACCTAACGGGTGAAAGTTTGTAATAGCANNAATCATTAAACTAATAGCTAACCGTTAAAGTCTAATCGCTCAATTTAGGTATGAAAAAATTAAAGCGGAATCATGTTTCAGACTTTTTGCAGTGTAATAAAAAAAGGAGGAAAGACAATGGAAGCAAAGGACGTATTGTATCTTGGACTCGGAGCTGCCTTTTTAGCAAAGGATAAGCTCAAGGAACGGATCAAGGAATTGGAGAAACGCGGGGAGATCAATAAGGAAGATGCCAAGAAGTTCATTCAAGACGCCAAGGATCGGGCCAAGAGGGAACAGGAGGCCCTTGACTCGCGTATCCAGGAAAAACTCAAAGAGACCATCAGTGAGATGGGCTTGGCCACCAAGGAGGACCTTGAAGAACTGAAGACAATAATCAAAAAGGCCTGATGCTCAAAAATTATAATCCGGGACGGGTGTGGAAGACATTTCGTTTTCTGCTCACTGTATTTGTTATTGTCCGCAAAAAGGAGCGCTTTCTTTATTTACGTCCCCTGGATCCAACCGCGTTCAAGCAAACCATCCTTGACCTGGGCGTAAGCTTTATCAAGCTGGCCCAGGTCCTGGCCACCAGGGCTGATTTCTTTACCGAGGAATATCTGCGGGAGCTTAAGACTATCCATGACGAGGTCGAGCCCATGGACCGGGCCGATTTTGAGGTCATGTACAACCGTGCCTTTGGCTCAGTCCGGCCCTTTCGTCATTTTGTACACAGTCCTATTGCCAGTGCCTC
>DFBQ01000164.1 GCA_002367355.1 Deltaproteobacteria bacterium UBA3076
CTTCGAAGAGCAGGGGTTCGAGCGTATTCCGCTCATTTGAACACGACAAATACCTGGCTGAAGCGCAAGTGCAACGCACCTCCAAGGTGCGTTGCGCTTGGATGCGCGGGCGTTGGCAGAATCCGAAACTTGGACAGGTGTCCAATCTTCTTCTTGGTCAGGTGACCAATTCCTTTGGCACATACAAAAAGCCACCTGTGCGGTTGACGCAGGTGGCTTTCTCTCTTTCAGCCCTCTGCAAATCATGCACCGACAACACGACTGGGGGAGATCGCTGGTCGTGTTTTTCATGTCACGTCACGCCCGCAGCCGCTTGATTTGTGGCTTCAGAGCTTTCTCCAGGCGCACCATCGCGTCTATCATCGCTTCCTGGATTTCTGGCCAGTCGTCTCGGTCGGCCAGGCCACCCAGGGTCAAGAGGTGGCGGATGCGACAGGCCCGACGGTCGTCGAGCCGTTGCCACTCGAGCGGTTCACCAAAGACTGCCTCGGTTTTCTTTTTACTGGCAAGGAGCTGGTCAAAAATGCGTTTATTCACTTCTGCCTCGCCTTGGTCAATGTATAGCTCAACCTGAGCATCACCCATGCGGATGACATAGGTAAACGCGAGCCCACCCTTTCCGGCTCCAGCAGCGATCCAGTGATCTTTGCCCGGACGGATGCGCGCGTGCAGGCTGGTGCGCTTCTTCGCCTGCTCCAACAGTTGTTCCCAGAACTCCAGCCTCAGTACGTGGCGCGGAGCCAATTCTTGCCGCCGCTCACCCTCTGACAGCAATTGAAGAAGAGAGTCAATTAGGCGAATGAACAGTCGCATTGTGTCTTCAGGGTACTCAATCAGCTTATGCATTGGGGGGTTCCTGATAAACTGCATAGCTCCACGGTAGAGCATTCTCACCCCCTCTTGTTCACCCCGATGCGTACTGAATATGAGCATCCCTGTCTCTGGAGCAAGAACTGCATCAACCAGCTTCACCCCGTGCAGCGTGCGGTCAACTCCACCTGCGCCCCAGAGTCTATCTTCGAGCACTACAGCAGCTTCCCTGATCACCGTGTCCGAGGGTGCAGAGCCCAACCTAGACAATCGTTCCTTCAGGACTTCATCGGTGATCTCATCCAAGACTGAAGGTCTCTTCTCGAGCTCCGCGTGTAACCTCTCGTTCTCTTGCTCAAGTGCTCTGACTCGTTTCTCATGTTCCTGGAGTCTTTTCTGCCAATCCCCTTCGTGCTTCTGGATGACTCGAAGGATGTCATCTGTCAAGGATGACCTTCCCCCGTGTTCGTAGATGGGTGGAGGATCGTTCTCCGGGTCATAGAGGCGAAAGTGGCTTCTGCCGCTTTTGTCTACCTTGAAAAAGAGGTCGTCGTCTGTTGGCTTGGCGCCGTAATGGACCCGGCTCGGTGCATTTGTTGATAGCCGGGTTAGATTGGCAGAGACAGTACTCCTTTTGATCTTCGGATAGCGCTCAGCGAACCAAGCCACGACCTGATCCTTGGAAAGAATCTCACCTTTCTCGAGCCCAAGATCCTCTACCATATCGTACATCAGTTGCCAAGTTGGTTTATCGTAAATCATCATTGTGTTCTTACCTCCTAGCAACGGCCATCACGGCACGACCGCCAGTTACCCAACAGCTTCCGTCTCTAGGCTGTATAAGATGTTCCTAAATCTGTCTTCAAACTCCTGCTTCCTCAATTCCTCGTTATAGAACGGCAATCCCACCAGCTTAAATTCTCGATTCTCAAACATGACAGTGATCTTGTGTCCGGCCTCGATTTGCTTTAGAAAGTATTCCTTCCATTGGTCATTGGCAATGAGATGTGAGCCTTTGGGCTCAATGAAGAGTTGATGGACCAAGGATCTCCCCGTGGTCTTTTCGGTGAGGAATAAGACAAAATCCGGCTCAAAGGGGCGGCCATGGGCGAAGTTGTAGAGTTGGAAGAGCTTTTGGTTGCGTAGCAGGTAGACGTCGGTGTAGCGGTCGCGCAGGGTGTCAATCTGGTTCTGGATGAATCTGATCAGCGCTTTTTCCTCTGTTGTCCCATAATTCTCATCGTACACGTACCAATCTTCCTGGCTCAGGTTTGCGCTGAACTTCTCATCGGTCCGCATACCGACGCCCCGCCCATAGCTCGCGCCGGGCGTGACGTAGACGTTGAAGGTTTTGTCTTTGACGCAGTGCTGGACGGCCTCTGGCTTGAACTCTCTGGTGCCGATGTGCGTCGCCGTGCCGCTTTTGATGGCGGCGGCAAGGTTTTGCAGCACGTCCAAGGCTATGTTGAGTCGGTCTTGACTGCTCAAGGACGTCAGTTGGGCCGGGGTGCCGGTGACATCTACCTTGATCTGAGCCAGATAGTCCTCAGACGTGATAAAGTGGCTGATGGATGGAAGATGCGGGAAGTAGGTCTTGAGGTTATCGAACCGGTAGAACTTGAGCCTGGCGAGGGCAGCGCGGAGGAGGTGCCGGCCAAAGCCCTTCAGAGCAACCGTCGCCGTGCGGGTCTCTGCGCCGCCGATGTCGTCAACCTTGAGGTCATCCAAGATAGTGATTTCCCGCGTGTAGCCGGTGTGCAGGGAATAGGCGTACCGTGGCGGAATGAGCGCGTCCTGAAGGGCGAAAACATCAGCGTTATCGTTGCGCACCCGTTGGTTGACAAAGATGAGACCGTCTTGCCAGAAGCTACTCTGTTTGAAGCTGTCCTTGATATTGAGACGGAGCTGCAGGGCAGGTTGTTCTGGCATAATGCCGGTTTCTCGAAGCGCCTGGTGAAGTTCCTGGATGTAGCGGGGATTGTGCGCGCTGTGATAGTAGAGTTCTTCCAGCACGCGAAGTTGGTTGTCCAGGTCTTCATCGTACTTGCGCTTGTAGCGCGGCTGCTCCGGCGTGAGTTGGAAGGGAAAGTAACGCGCCCCACGCCCGATGAGCTGCGCTTCGGCGATGGTGGTTTTGCCGGGCTTGCCGTGCTTGGCATCGCGGGTATTGTAGAGGCGCACGATGTCGAAGAGATTGAGCACGTCCCAGCCTTCGTTGAGCTTATCCACTGCAAAGACCACGCGGATTTCGTTGTCACGGTCTTCCAGGGAATTGACGAGGAGTTGTTTTTCTTTGCTTTCCGATTTTGAGTTCACCGTTAGACACTTTTCTGGAGCGAACTCCACTCTTATTTCCTGAGCTAGATTCTCTAGGGAGATGTCTTGGTCTTCAAAGTAAGCAAAGGCCCGCTGGGTGATGGGGGACAGGGTTGTGTTTTTGATCTTCTGTAACCGGGCTGCCGTTAAACCCTCGATGGCTTGATGAAACGTCTCTCCAAACTCCTCTGATTTATAGATGAATCTTGATTTCATGAGAACAACGGGTTTGAGATGAAGCCTGTTGGTCTCGGCGACTTTGCGGCGGTATTGACTAACGACAATGGCTTGCAAAGCTCTGTCCAACGGTGGCAAGTCGGCCTGCAAAGTTTTGACCTCTTTGGAGAATCCATCAAGGCGAAACTCCTTGAGTGAATATTGGTAGAGGATCTTGTCGTGGTACTTCTCTGCCACGGCAGGGTGGCTGAGTTCGACGGTGGCGGTGAATTCCAACAGGAGGTTTTCGGGGTTGGCGCGGAAGATGCGATTGACGGTAGCTTCCCAGGTGTTGATGTTTTCGGTCTCTTCTTTGCTGCGTTTGCTTTTGCTTTTGGTGAAGGCGTTGATATGGTGGGCTTCATCGGAGATGAGCACAATCTTCTTGTCTTCAAAATCCTCATAGGTGAGGGCGTTTTCCCGGGGCGTGTTGAGGCTGGAATGCAAACCCTGGATGGTGCTGAATAGAATGTTGATGTCCTGCGGGTTGGTGGCCTGGAAGTTGTCAACAGACTGTATTCTGACGCGGCGGGCGTCAACTCTAAGCGCGGGGGCGAAAAGATACTTGGACGATTGAGGGTTGAGGAAGTTGTCCTTGGTCTTTTCGATGATGTTGGTGCTGTTGACGAAAAAGATGAAGTTGCGGTAGCCCTGCTGATAGAGGTGGAGCATGACGGCGGCCATGATAAGCGTCTTGCCGCTGCCCGTCGCCATGTGGAAGAGTAGTTGGGTGGGTTTGATCCGTCCCTGATAGTCGGTGACGTAAAGTATGAAGCGGGACAGGGCTTCTTTTTGGTATTCCCGCAAGAGGAAAGCTGGGTTGAGATTGCCAGTGATGACCTCCGGCATCTCGGTTTTGAGCACGCCGTATTTGGACAGAGCATCCAATTCTTCTTTGAGGATGGGCATAGTCAGTCTTGCTCCGTGCTGTAAAACTGCTGGTTAAGACGTTTATCTTCGTCGCTTACCTGGTAGTCAGCGTCGTCGATTTCGCTGAGGTTCACGTAGAGTTGGTTCTTATCCAGGACCTCGAGCAAGAAACGCTTCTGGTCGGCAAGGCTCAACTGTGCGAATTCCTCGGCGTGTTCATTAAACTGGTCGAAGTCCACTTTGTAGCTGAGGAAGGCTTTGGCCCGGAGCGTTTCCCAGAGGGCCTGGAGTTCCTCGGCGGTCTGCGCGGCCTGGATTTGTTCGACGTAGCGAGTGTTCCACTGCATCAGATCACAGGTGACGAAGCTGCCACCCCCCTGCCAGCCTACCGCTTTGGAGATGCCGCTTTGCTGCCCGCCGATGACATTCTTGAGGCGGACGATGCTATCGTTTTCACCGTACTCCAACTGCTCGATACCAATGTACTGGCGCCCCATCTTATGAGCGACGGCAGTGGTGGTGCCTGAACCCAAAAAGAAATCGAGGACGATGTCGGTTTCTTGGGTTAACCACCCAAGTATTCGCTGTAGAATTCCCTCATTCTTCTCGTGTTCGAAGTTCGTTACTCGTCCTGCTACACTCAAGTCCATCCAGCTTTCACTTAGAAGTATCTCCGATCGAGCGGGAATATAATGTTCCGGCTTCCCAGTTTTGCTAAGTCTGACTAGTTCAAAATGCTTGTAGTCTGAAATTCCCTCTTGCTGGATGTATTCATGATAGAACTTGTCTATTACGGAATCGTCAAGTTCTTGCTCAGTAACGCCGTTTGATTTGATGAATTCAATCAGTGTTTTGTAATTCCCAACAGCTCGATACGTTCTTTCCCTTGACCATCTCCATTGTCCAGTCTTCGGCGTTATCCCAAATAGCTGAAAGCGCATTGTGGGGCGATCTGTTCCACGCCAGTGATTGTTCCAAGAGCTTGATAATTCAGTGCCCAATTCTTTGAATAGATTAGGCATCCTGGTTATCGTTTTCTTGCTGTAGAGAAGTATTGAGTCATAACCAGCGTTAAGCTGCTGAACGGTTTCAAATTGCTTTTGCAGGCTTTTTGTTCCCTTCTTGACAATTATCGCGTTTCTGAAGTTGTTCCTTCCAAAAACTTCATCACTGAGAACCTTGAGATATGCTAATTCCTTGTTGTCTATTTGGATAAGAATCACTCCATCATCCCTCAATAAACCCCGCGCTACCTCCAGGCGGTTCTTCATGAAGGTCAGCCACGTGGAATGATTGAAGCGATCGTTATAGCCAAAGCTGTCATCGCCGGTATTGTAGGGCGGGTCGATGTATATGAGCTTCACCCCGCCCCGAAAGCGGGGCAGCAAGGAATGGAGTGCCAGCAGGTTGTTGCCTTTGATAATCAAGTTATCGGTATCCGCGATCTCCGTCACTGGGTGTTTACCATTGGCATCTATGCGCCGGAAGTTAGTGAGCACCTTAGGGTCTAGCAGCCGGTCGATGTCGTCGGGGGCCAGGGCGACGTTCCAGAAGACCTCATCGCGTCTGGCGTCTTCTTCAGTCTGCCCGCCTTCCAGGACGCAGTCCTTGTAGGGCCAAACCAGCACCACGTCGTGGTGACGGCTGAGGTATGTCGTGCCACTGTCACCGGTGAGTCCGATCTTGTTCTTGAATGAGGTGTAGGAATCGGGCAAAAAGGCTTTGTTGCTCACAAACTGTAGAAACTTCTGTTTATCGAAGACCAGCACGCCGTCAATATCGGCGAAGAAGTGCTGCCGCAGCCGGGGATGGGAGAGCAGCAGTTTAATGAGGTCCTCATCCAACTTGATGGCCAACTCGATGATCTTGTTTTTCAAGAGCTCATCCTCAACCATCAGCCGGTCGTCTTGCTTGAGTAGTTCTTTTAAGTCATGGAGTAGATTCTGCATGTTGGAAACCCCTTCGCAATTCAAGAGCAGTGCGTTTTCCTCATTATGTGGTCTCATTTTAGGCTGCACTGACGGCATGGAGCTGAGCCGCCGCGCGGCTTGCGCATGGGAAAGTCAGTCTATTACTTGTGCTTGATATCCTTCTGGTGTCAGCGTGGCGCTGACTATAGGCCTGCCGCAATCAGGCACCATTATTGCAAACCTCTGAAAATCACAAGTAAACTCTACAAGGAATCTGGTATAGTCAACAGCGTCTGCAAGAGTCATCAGGTGGTGTTGTCCTGAGATAGGAGGTAAGCTAGGATTGTTATGATTTACAATATGTGTAATGAACTCCGCCCTGCCAATCCAACAGCCTCCGTAAGGTTGTTCTTGTTTAGATGACCAACGGAGGATATAGCTTGATGAATTCTCATTTCCATCCACTGTAATCTTTCCAGAGAATACAATATGTGATTGCAGAAAAGGCCTTGACACATCTTGTTCTTCGAAACCTGCGATTATGAATTGGCACACCGTGACAGGAGCAGATGAAAGATCTTCGGTCCCGTGTTGTTGCCTCAGTTGGTCTTTGAGTCCATCAATGAAGTGCTTTGTAACCTGATCGCAGTTTGGCTCTCCTGAATAGGAATGTTCAAGAGATTTGAATATGGCGTGCATTGTTTTTTTGCAATACCGCAAAAGTCACCCCGNNGGGTCAGTTTTGCGCTATTGCGTTTTTTTGTTCAATGAGGATGCCCCCGCTGTACAGATGGCAAAAGAAGCCCCCTCAAAAGTGAGAGAGAAGAGCTTTTTGGCCATTCGTGACCAGCCAACAGGTAGACGAATGGGCTCATGCAGTTCGAATTCTTTTTCTGTACCCTTCTCTTTAGCCGTCGTAATGGTCTTGTGCCAAGTAATCTGAGTATCGGCAGCCAGTGCAATACCATCGGGAACAGCTACAGCTATGGCAATTGTCATTTGACCCCTCCTGTGAAGTAGCGCCTAACAATGCTACGTGACGTTATTGACACCATAGAACTTCTATGGTGTCAATTCTGCGCATAATGCGTATACGAACTAAACCTCTAAAAAACTGCCCGCCGATTGACGACAGACGGGCCTCTGTGCTATACTACCACTTCCAGACTTGTCGCCGCAGCTTGGCCGTGCCTCGATAGTTCCCATCAAACCAGCCGGGGCTTTTCTTCTTTTGTCTGCGTATAGTATAGCAGATTTCAGCTCGTTTGGCAACACAAAAGCCACCTGCGCAGTTAACGCAGGTGGCTTTCCCTCGTTCACCCCTTTGCAAATCACGCGCCGAAAACACGACTCCAGAGCCTCGGTGCTCAGTCGAGCCGATGTCATGATCTTACCACGCTTCATCCATTCTTGCAGCGCTGCCAACTTGCCTGAGCGCATACACACGAAAAACTCCCCGGCGCAACGGCCAACCGGGGAGTCTTGTATTGGACAGGCGTCCAATCTTTTTCTCGGCCAGATAACCAATGCTTTCCCCTCACTTCTGCTGACAACAGGCTGGTCCCTTCTTTGAGGACATAGTCTCCGAATTGTGTGATGGAACACAGCACGACTTCGTGGTAGGGAACTTGGGCTAACCGTTGCGCCACACTTGAACGTGCGTCACGCAAGAATCGGATGCAAGCATTGGTATCCAGCAAGTACATCAGAATAACTCCTCACGCGCCTCATACCCGCCCTCACTCTCCGGGTCGGGGAAATCGGGCAGGCTACCGGCAAACTCGGTGAAGAAATCCGCAGGCCAGCCCAAAGCGTCCGTAGCGGCGGCAGGGGATTCCAGGATGACGATGACT
>DFBQ01000175.1 GCA_002367355.1 Deltaproteobacteria bacterium UBA3076
CAAAGAAACCAGTCTACTCGACCCCTCACCCTGAAGCGCGCCCTGGATGTGGAATTAACACCAAGGGGTGATGAGCGGACGAATGGACTGGTTATCCTGTCCGGCATGGCAGTACTTGACTGTCAGCTGTTTGAATATGAAAACCAGGTGGGGACGGAGTACCTTTTCGGCACGGTGCGTTGTCCGGCCTTGATCGAAAAACTCGGCCAGGGCGTGGCCATTATCAGCGACGAAAGAGAGGGCTTGAATCGTAAGGATGCCTTTGTGACGGCGTTTTCCCAGGCCGTCAGCAAAATGATCGCGCCCTTTGTGTTGGCAGAGCAGGAAAATCTTAAGCATCTGGAGCATGCCACAACCTCCGACCGAACCAGTCATATGATCGAGCACCTGCTCCAACGCATGAATCAGGCGGCAATTCAGGACCTGGGCATCATACTGCCGCCTTATATGGAAACGGCTGCCGTTGATGGGACAGAACATCCGGCTGCACTGCGTTTTACCACGCCTTTTTATTATCGCAAGCTCAATCATCCTTTTCACGTCACCTTGCTGATTGATCCTGGTCAGTTTGCCGGTGATGAGGTATTAGACTTCGATTATACGCTACCCGACTCCATGCGCATCGAACCTACGCCGACGGCGATGCCGGTCCGCGAGTTAAATGATAGTCGGCGGATCGAATGGACGGTTGTGGGCGACGCAGCAGGGGATCATGGAGGGATTATGGTGCGGGCGGGAGCCTATTGGGCCTTGTGTGAAATAGTTGTGGCAGAACATGCCTCCGGGCATAGTAGCTATGGCGCACCCGGTCATGCCGTGAAAAAAAGGCTGCCACGGGATCATGGTATGGACATGTTCGTTGGGTATGAATTCCGCAATCTGGACAACGTGCTGGACCGAGCGGTATATAGCCCCAAGGAGCGGAAAATCATCATTAATACCGGTGCGCCGACCGTACAGCTGTATGTGGATGGCCGGGGACATTTTCGAGATTCCGCCAGGCTGCTGCTGGCCGAACTTTTCATGGAGGTAATTTCAGATGAGCTGGCCCGATGCTTGATGAAAAAATCAGGCCATAAAGATAATATCGAGGCCTATCACGCCGCCAAGATAGATATCATTCGTCGATACGGCAGTGATATCCATCTTTCTTTCCTGAACATATGAGTCGATAGCAAGGGGTGGATCACCGTATTTTGCCTCTAATACTGTCTTGTAATTTGCATTTCACAGCATCCTTCTTTACCCCTTTTTCCGAAGATATGGGTCAGGTGACAACTCACTCCCTCATACTACAATACTCCCATTAGCACGGTATCTGAAGCTATCTCCGGTTATGGTTTCTAAGGTTTTCATGGGAGTAATGTAGTGAGTTGTCACCTGACCCTGAATATTAAAGAAAAAACCTAACGAATAAGGATAGATAGCGCGAGGAACGAGCCGCGATCTTATCCTGTGGTTGGACAAGCTTGGCTGCCAGTTTCACTCTCATCTTGGTCTTGATACCTTTTTCCTTTTCACGGCCTCTGAGCTTCTCTATAAATCAGGAAGTAAAGTGTTTGTTTCTGGTAGAAGCAATGAGGGCTGCCTGGTATAAACCATAACGAAGATCAGACTTACCTCTCTTGGAGATTACAGGTGTAACAGAGTCAGAACGCTTGCCGCTTCTATTGGCGTTTAAGTCCCAACCGGCTGTCTTTAAAACCTGATTCCCTGACTCAAATCGAAAAGGATCCCCTATGGCGGCAAGCACGATGGCAGAAACAACAGGACCAAAGCCCGGTATGGAAAGCAGGTATTTATACTCAGGAAAAAGAACGCATATCTCTATGACCTTTTCGTTGATACTGCCTATGGTTTCCCTTGCCCGTTTTAATGCCTCAACCAGGACCTCTGCTTCAAACTCGGCTGCTATTCCTATTGAATGCCAATCGAACAATGCGCACTGGCCCAAATGGCCTTCAAGCGCAGAAGGAATAGGGGGATGTTCGTGCAGAGCGTGCTTGACGGGTTAGCTGAGGTGGGGATCTGGGGGACGGAGTTAGCTTAATAGTTTAACATCATTCTCTTTTGCAAATTTTTCACCTCGCTTGATGGCCTGCGAGACTGAAGGCCGGGATATACCGAAATACCGGGCCAATTCCTTCCCGTTGATGCCAAGTTGGTAGTACCCCAAATAACAAATCAAACCCTTGGCAGATGAAAGACCGTTGGCCCTGCCTTTCTTGGACATAGGGGACATCCTTCTATTTCTTTGCTCTGCGCAGGATTATCACATACCTGCTTGTCACGCCAAGTATCCTTTTCTTTTGCATTGCAGAGACTACCAGTGCGGTGGAGCGTTGCGCGGACATAGGGGCCTGGATGATGTGGGTATGCTGCCAGCCGGTCTTGTTCAGAATCCGGAGGTAATCGTCTATCAGGATTGATCCTTTGCCGGATTCTTCCGCCGCTGGTTTGTTCTGAAAATCTCTCCAGTCCGCATTGATGAATGCAAGCCTTGTTGTCTTTTTGGCATTGCGTTTCAGCAGGGCGAAGAAGGCCTCAAGGAATCCCAGGTATTCTTTTTTTGACAAATCGGATATGCTTTTTTCCGCATAGTCGGGGGTCACTCCTCCTCCTCCTGCCATGGGGTCAAGGATCAGATCGGTTTGTTTCGAGAAGTAGTAAAGGATGTGGGCTATCAATTGGGCCGGGATACGCCCCGGCCAGTCGTCTCCGAATCGTTGGTCGCAATCATTCCATTCCCATAGGTCCCATGTCTGTAATCCCCAGCCAAGTTCCTTGAATCGTTCAAGGTCTTCTTTGGCTTCAGGGCCAGTGACCAGACCATTGGATCTGTCCAGCCATGCTTTTCTGCTACCTGAGAGACTGTGAAGCCTATGGACAAATCGGCATTTGGCGGATTTGGCAGTTCTGCCATTTTCGCCAAATGGTCACGGATCGTCTCCCTGGTTTGTCCCAATCTTTTTGCAATTCTGTCCTGTGGGATGCCAAGGCGGTTCATGCAAAATATTTTGCGGTCGATGCCCAACCGGGTTGCGGCCCTGAGATCAGCTATGTATGAGTCCACAGTTCGTCTCGCGCGTCCGATCGCCTTTCCGATATCTGAAGATGTCAGAGCCGGGTTCTTATTGTATGCGCGCCGTGCGGTATCTCTTGCCTCGTCTTCTGTCAACTGTCTCGGGCCGATGGCTTTTTTAGCCGCATAGAGCAGAGGATCTGTCCCATCCAGGCTCTTTATGACCGCTTCGGCCTCTGCTACCCCGGTTGACTTGTAGGCGCTCCATCTGTGAGCCCCATCTAACAGGCGGTATCTGCCGGGCTTGTCAGGGTCGGGCTCCACTTCAATGGGCTCAAACTTGAACCCGTCTCTGATGTTTTCGGCGAATATGCCGACACGCCTGTGATCGATCCCCTTCCTTGGATAAATATCTTCATCAAGGATGATTGAGGAAATGGGAATTCTGGTTGTCGGTTTTATCATTGCGCGTATGCTATCGAGCGGAGGAACATCTTTCAGGATGACACCGACCGGGATGGGTTTGTTCGTCGCCTAT
>DFBQ01000037.1 GCA_002367355.1 Deltaproteobacteria bacterium UBA3076
AGCCGTGGAAAAGATCATTCCTGTGAGAGCAAAGCTCGATGAGAATGAGGAATTTCCTTGGGATATCATGAAGGATATAGCCCAGGCGGATCTTTTCGGGCTTTATGTCCCTGAAGAATATGGTGGCTTTGCAAAAGGCTGTTTTGAAAACTGCCTGGCGCTGGAGCAGCTTGCCTATGGTTGCATCGCTGTTACTACGACTTTTGCTGCCAGTGCGCTGGGAGGTTATCCTATTCTGCTTTTTGGTTCTGATGAACAAAAGGCCCGCTATCTCCCGGATATTGCCGCAGGCAAACGCCTTGTAGCCTTCGGGCTTACCGAAGCCAATGCCGGGAGTGATGCCGCAGGGATCCAGACTACAGCAGTGGAAGATGGAGACCACTGGGTTTTAAACGGCACCAAACAGTGGATAACCAGCGGCGGTGAAGCAGAAATATATACCATCGTGGCCATGACCAATAAGAACAAGGGTGCAAGGGGTGCAACATCCTTTATTGTTGAGAAGGGTGATCCAGGGTTCAGCTTTGGGAAAAAAGAACGAAAGATGGGGTTGAATGCCTCATCAACCAGGGAACTTGTATTCAATGAGTGCCGCATTCCAAAGGACCGTATACTTGGAAGGAATGGCCAGGGCTTCATAATGGCCATGAGGACTCTGGACATAGCCAGACCCGGCATAGGGGCTATAGCAGTCGGACTTGCCCAGGCGGCCCTGGATGAAGCGGTCAAATATGCAAGGCAGAGAATACAGTTCGGCCAGCCGATAATCTCCTTTCAGGCCTTACAGCATATGCTGGCGGATATGGCCACAAAGATAGAGGCCTCAAGGGCCCTTGTGTATTCAATAGCCAGGACCATTGACGAGGACGGAGCAAAAGACGTTGCCAAAATGTCTGCAATGGCAAAGCTTTTTGCCACTGATATGGCCATGCGGGTAACCACTGATGCGGTCCAAATCCTGGGCGGCTATGGATATATGAAGTCCTATCCGGTTGAAAAAATGATGCGGGATGCAAAAATCCTCCAGATATATGAGGGCACAAACCAGATCCTGCGCAATGTTATCGGCCAGGCGTTAAATAAAGAGTACGCCAAAAAATAATTTGGCATGAAACTGGAAATTGGAAATTGGGAAGAACACAAAGATGTAAATGTGTTACCTAATTTCCAGTTTCGAATTTCCAGTTTCACATTTTAGCTATGAACATAGTGGTTTGCATAAAACAGGTTCCGGACGCGAAGACCGTGCGTTTTGATACGGAAAAGGGCACCTTGGTACGGGAAGGGGTAGAAGCAGTAATAAATCCCTTTGACTTCCACGCCCTTGAGGCCGGTCTTCAGTTGAAAGACACTTACGGCGGGGAGGTCACTGTACTGAGCATGGGGCCGCCACAGGCGGAAAATGCTCTGAAAGAGGCCCTGTCCCTTGGAGCGGACAAGGGAATCCTTCTGTCAGATCGTGCCTTTGCCGGGGCAGATACCCTGGCCACCACCTATACACTGGCAAAGGCAATAGAGAAGCTGGGGCCTGTTGACCTTGTGCTTTGCGGCAAACAGGCCATAGACGGTGACACTGCCCAGGTAGGTCCAGGGCTGGCGGTCCGGCTCGGCATTCCTTATGTGACATGCGTAAACGCGCTCAATGTCCTGGATGATGGAAAGACAATGCATCTCAGGCGGGTCAATGAAGATGGCTATGATATGCTTGAACTTGAGATGCCTGCCCTCCTGACAGTACTTGTCTCTCTCAACACACCAAGGCTTCCCTCCCTCAAAGGGAAAATGCTGGCCAGAAAGGCTGAGATTCCTGTATGGGACGCCAGGGAGCTCGGAGCAAAGCCTGATATGGTCGGGTTGGCAGGCTCAGCGACTCAGGTCGTATCTACGTCGGTTCCCACTTTTGAGGCCCGGCGAGAGATGCTTGAGGGCTCAGCAGAGGAACAGGTGGAGGCCCTGGTTTCCAGATTCAAAAAAGCGGGAATTCTGTAATGCTTAAGGTTGACACAGAAAAGTGCACTGGATGTGGTGAATGTGAAGAGTCTTGCACTTTTGAGGCTATTTTTGTAGAAGACGAGGTGGCCGTCGTTAATCAGGACGCCTGCACCTTATGCGGTATCTGCGTGGATGGCTGCCCTGAAGGGGCATTAGAGCTCCACGTGGAGGAAGGTCTGCTTGCGGCAGACTTAAGCTCTTGGAAAGGAATATGGGTGGTTGCAGAGTGCAGGAGCGGGGTCCTTGCCCCTGTGACACTTGAGCTCCTGGCGAAGTCCAGGGAGCTTGCAGGCGAGCTTGGCACAGAAGTTACCGCAGTGCTCATGGGACATGAAATTGAATCCAAAGCACAGGAATTGATATTTTATGGGGCGGATAGGGTGTTGGTTGTTAACCACCCTGAGCTTGCAACATTCACCGACGAGGTTTACGGGAACATACTTGCAGATCTTGCTAAGAAAGAAAACCCCGAAATTATTTTGGCCGGTGCAACGGCCATGGGGCGTTCCTATATACCCAGAGTCGCCACGATCCTTGAGACAGGACTTACTGCTGACTGTACAGGACTTGATATCCGGGCAGAGGACAGGGCGTTGCTCCAGACCAGGCCGGCCTTTGGGGGAAATCTCCTTGCAACTATTGTATGCCCCGGGCACCGGCCCCAAATGGCCACAGTCAGGCCTCATGTCATGAGAGCTGATGCCCCTGATCCCGGACGGAAAGGCGATGTGATCCGCATCCTTCCCGGGGAGGAGCTGCTGAGTCATCGGGTCCAAGTCCTTGAGTCTGTGAAGGAGCAGGCAGAAGGTCCCAATCTTAGTGAAGCGGATGTAATCGTGACTGCAGGCAGGGGATTTGAACAGGAGAAGAACGTGGAGCTGGCCAGGGAGTTGGCCGATTTGCTCGGAGGTACGGTTGGGGCTACAAGGGCAGCCGTAGATGCGGGGTGGCTACCCGGCCGCACCCAAATTGGTCAAACAGGTGTTACCGTGTCTCCCAAGCTTTATATGGCTTGCGGGGTATCAGGGGCCATACAGCATATAGTTGGAATGCAGGGGTCAGCGATCATAGTGGCAATAAATAAAGACGCTGAGGCCCCCATTTTTGACGTGGCCACTTACGGCCTGGTTGGGGACGTCAAGGAGATATTACCCCTTCTTATCCAGAGAATTCAAAAAGAGCGGGGATCATAATATGTCGTGTGAACAGAAACTTAAAGGGAAAATAGCAGTAGTAACCGGTGGATCCAGGGGAATAGGCCGGGTCATATGCCTCAAACTTGCTCGTCTCGGGGCCAATATCTTTGTAAACGATGTCTGCGATCAGGCAATTGCCCAAGGAATCTTAGATGAGATTGCAGGGGCCGGAGGGGCCGGCAGCTTCCTGCCCTTTGATGTCGCAGATACTGAAGCAAGTTCCAAGGCCCTTAAATCAGTCATCAAAGAACATGGTGGGGTCCACATACTGGTTAATAATGCAGGCATTACCCGGGACAGCTTACTTGCCCGAATGAAGGCAAAGGACTGGGACCTGGTAATGTCGGTGAACCTGAAGGGGGCATTTAATTGCACCCAGGCAGTCATTATGGCTATGATCAAGCAGAGATGGGGCCGAATTATCAGTATAGGCTCGGTAGTCGGCTCTATGGGGAATCCGGGCCAGGCCAACTATGCTGCATCCAAGGCCGGTTTAGAGGGATTTACCAAGTCTGTGGCCAGGGAAGTAGCATCAAGGGGGATTACTGCAAATGTTGTGGCCCCGGGCTTCATTGAAACAGGTATGACTGCAGGATTGCCGGAAAAAGTAAAGGAACAGCTATTGAGCCAGATTCCTGCGGGCCGAATGGGAAGTCCTGAGGATGTGGCTGAGGCAGTGGGTTTTTTGGCCTCGGAGGAGGCATCATATATCACCGGACAAGTGCTCCATGTAAATGGGGGATTGATCTGCGATTAAAATTTCACTGTTGGTTATGTCTCTTTTGGACCAACAGGATATAGGGAGGATAAAAATGAGTATAGATACCAAGATGATTGATATCATTGCAAGCCAGCTTAGCGTTGCCAAGGAAAAGGTGGCGCCGAAGGCATCCTTTGTGGATGACCTTGGAGCGGATTCTTTGGACCTTGTGGAGCTGGTCATGGCCATGGAAGAGGAATTTGATATGGAAATAGCGGATGAAGACGCGGAAAAGATGCAAACGGTCCAGGACGCTATTGACTTTGTCAAAGAACATGGAAAAAAGTGAACCATAAAAGGCACTGGTAATTAAAGGCCGACATTATATATCGTCATGATAAACCAAAACCAGAACCGGAGGGTAGCAGTAACAGGTCTCGGTCTTCTTTGCCCCGTGGGTATCGGGGTTGATGCCGGCTGGGCGAATCTGATAGCTG
>DFBQ01000036.1 GCA_002367355.1 Deltaproteobacteria bacterium UBA3076
AGCCGTGGAAAAGATCATTCCTGTAAGAGCAAAGCTCGATGAGAATGAGGAATTTCCTTGGGATATCATGAAGGATATAGCCCAAGCGGATCTTTTCGGGCTTTATGTCCCTGAAGAATATGGTGGCTTTGCAAAAGGCTGTTTTGAAAACTGCCTGGCGCTGGAGCAGCTTGCCTATGGTTGCATCGCTGTTACTACGACTTTTGCCGCCAGTGCGCTGGGAGGTTATCCTATTCTGCTTTTTGGTTCTGATGAACAAAAGGCCCGCTATCTCCCGGATATTGCCGCAGGCAAACGCCTTGTAGCCTTCGGGCTTACCGAAGCCAATGCCGGAAGTGATGCCGCAGGGATCCAGACTACAGCAGTGGAAGATGGAGACCACTGGGTTTTAAACGGCACCAAACAGTGGATAACCAGCGGTGGTGAAGCAGAAATATATACCATCGTGGCCATGACCAATAAGAACAAGGGTGCAAGGGGTGCAACATCCTTTATTGTTGAGAAGGGTGATCCAGGGTTCAGCTTTGGGAAAAAAGAACGAAAGATGGGGCTGAATGCCTCATCAACCAGGGAACTCATAATGAATGAGTGCCGCATTCCAAAAAACCGTATTCTTGGAAGGAAGGGTCAGGGCTTCATAATGGCCATGAGGACTCTGGACATAGCCAGACCCGGAATAGGGGCCATAGCAGTCGGACTTGCCCAGGCGGCCCTGGATGAAGCGGTCAAATATGCAAGGCAGAGAATACAGTTCGGCCAGCCGATAATCGCCTTTCAGGCCTTACAGCATATGCTGGCAGATATGGCCACAAAGATAGAGGCCTCAAGGGCCCTTGTATATTCAATAGCCAGGACCATCGACGATGGAACAAAGGACACTGCCAAAATATCTGCAATGGCAAAGCTTTTTGCCACTGATATGGCCATGCAGGTAACTACTGATGCGGTCCAAATCCTGGGCGGCTATGGATATATGAAGTCCTATCCGGTTGAAAAAATGATGCGGGATGCAAAAATCCTCCAGATATATGAGGGCACAAACCAGATCCTGCGCAATGTTATCGGCCTGGCGTTAAATAAGGAGTACGCGAAAAAATAATAGATGATTCCGCTGAAAAAACCCAATCTGCGGCGCACAATATACGATAAATGTTGAATGTTGAATGTTGAATTAAGGTATATGTCTTTTAAATCTTTTTCCACAATTCAGCATTCACAATTCAGCATTGTCCATAAAGTTTAGTTATGAACATAGTGGTTTGCATAAAACAGGTTCCGGATGCGAAGACCGTGCGTTTTGATACGGAAAAGGGCACCCTGGTACGGGAAGGGGTAGAGGCAGTAATAAATCCCTTTGATTTCCACGCCCTTGAGGCCAGTCTTCAGTTGAGAGATACCTACGGTGGAGAGGTCACTGTACTGAGCATGGGGCCACCACAGGCGGAAAATGCCCTGAAAGAGGCCCTGTCCCTTGGAGCGGATAAGGGAATCCTTCTGTCAGACCGTGCCTTTGCCGGGGCAGATACCCTGGCCACCACCTATACACTGGCAAAGGCAATAGAGAAGCTGGGGACTGTTGACCTTGTGCTTTGCGGCAAACAGGCCATAGACGGTGACACGGCCCAGGTAGGCCCAGGACTGGCTGTCCGGCTTGACCTTCCTTATGTGACATGCGTAAACGCGCTCAGTGTCCTGGATGACGGGAAAACAATGCGTCTCAGGCGAATCAATGAAGATGGCTATGATATGCTTGAACTTGAGATGCCTGCCCTCCTGACAGTACTTGCCTCTCTCAACACACCAAGGCTTCCCTCCCTCAAGGGGAAGATGCGGGCCAGGAAGGCTGAGATTCCTGTATGGGATGCCCGGGAGCTCGGAGCAAAACCTGATATGGTCGGGCTGGCAGGCTCCGCGACTCAGGTCGTATCTACGTCGGTTCCCACTTTTGAGGCCCGGCGAGAGATGCTTGAGGGCTCAGCAGAGGAACAGGTGGAAGCCCTGGTTTCCAGATTCAAAGAAGCGGGAATTCTGTAATGCTTAAGGTTGATATAGAAAAGTGCACCGGATGTGGTGAATGTGAAGAGTCATGCACTTTTGAGGCTATTTTTGTAGAAGACGAGGTGGCCGTTGTTGATCAGGATGCCTGCACCCTATGCGGTATCTGCGTGGATGGCTGCCCTGAAGGGGCATTAGAATTCCACGTGGAGGAAGAAGGTCTGCTTGCGACAGACTTAAGCTCCTGGAAAGGGATGTGGGTGGTTGCAGAGTGCAGGAGCGGGGTCCTTGCCACTGTGACACTTGAGCTCCTGGCGAAGTCCAGGGAGCTTGCAGGCGAGCTTGACACAGAAATCACCGCAGTGCTCATGGGACATGAAATTGAATCCAAAGCACAGGAATTGATATTTTATGGGGCGGATAGGGTGCTGGTTGTTGACCACCCTGAGCTTGCAACATTCACCGACGAGGTTTATGGGAACATACTTGCAGATCTTGCCAAGAAAGAAAGGCCTGAAATTATTTTGGCCGGCGCAACGGCCATGGGGCGTTCCTATATACCCAGGGTCGCCACGATCCTTGAGACAGGACTTACTGCTGACTGTACAGGACTTGATATCCGGGCAGAGGACAGGGCGTTGCTCCAGACCAGGCCGGCCTTTGGGGGAAATCTTCTTGCAACTATTGTATGCCCCGGGCACCGGCCCCAAATGGCCACGGTCAGACCCCATGTCATGAGAGCCAATGCCCCTGATCCCGGACGGAAAGGCGAGGTGATTCGCATCTTTCCCGGGGAAGATCTGCTGAGTCATCGGGTCCAAGTCCTTGATTCTGTGAAGGAGCAGGCAGAAGGTCCCAATCTCAGCGAGGCGGATGTAATCGTGACAGCAGGAAGGGGATTTGAACAGGAAAAGAACGTGGATCTGGCCAGGGAGTTGGCCGATTTGCTCGGAGGTACGGTTGGGGCTACAAGGGCAGCAGTAGATGCAGGGTGGCTATCCGGCCGCACCCAAATTGGTCAAACAGGTGTCACCGTGTCTCCCAAGCTTTATGTGGCTTGCGGGGTATCAGGGGCCATACAGCATATAGTTGGAATGCA
>DFBQ01000062.1:0-3156 GCA_002367355.1 Deltaproteobacteria bacterium UBA3076
GCCTTCACAAGTGCCGGTATTGGACTTTTTATCGCTTCAGTGGCACGTAACATTATGCAAGTAGCACAGCTTTCCGTCTTAATCATGATGCCGTTGCTATTCCTCAGCGGAGCCTGGACACCGGTTTATGCAATGCATCCGATTTTAGAGTGTCTCTCGATTATTTCACCGTTGCGCTACTATATTCAAGGAAGTGAAAGCGTCTTTTTCAGGGGGACCGCCTTGATAGATTTATGGGAATATTTTGCAGGGGTTATTGTCCTCGGAGGAGTCCTGTTTTGGTACGGTTTCAGGAAAATCGGAAAGCTTTTCTAGGAAAAAAGACCTATGGCCTCCACAAAACCAAAACGGGGGAAGAGGAAACGCCTCTTCTCTTCCCCATTTAGGCCGAGAATCTTCAATGTTTGCGTTTATGGCAAGCTCGGCTCATATACAATTTGTATTAAAGAAATGAACAAGCTCAGCGATATCTTTCTCATCAGGATGTCCTTTTGCTGCCGGCGCATCAGCAAACCAGGGTGGCTTTGTGTCCTTGGCTGCGATTTTTTCCATCATCTCTGGAGAGACCTCGCCCTGGCAACCGAATGTCCCGAGGATGCGCCCTTTGTTAGCCAGCTTCCTTGCAATTTTCATGGCATTTCTAATAGGCTCGGAGTCTCTTGCCGAGGCATGGGTAGCAAATAAAAAGACCTCTTTTTTATCACGGATTTTGGGCAGGAATTCCATGGTGGCAGGATCCGGCTTCCCGTCTTTGACCCAGAAACCCACGGCAATAAAATCATAGTCTTCCGGATCTGGGTTATCAGTAATTGATTTCAATTCCTTACGATAACGAAGGGTGTCATACAGTGCTTCAGCTAATTTCAATGTGTTTTTTGTCTTGGTTGAATAGACTACCAATGCTTTCATGCTGCTCACTCCTTTCTTTCGTTCACCTTGCGAATTAGTTCTCAGGCTAACTGCCATGCCTGGCCTGTGCGTCACACGCAGGCAGGCCTCAATATTCTCAAGTTTAGTAGGGGGGCATATGCTCCCCTCGTTCTATCCTCATGCCTTCTCCATTCAGAGCTCACGAATCAACGGTTCAGGTTTTCGGTGAACCTATGAACCCCTTGAACAGTTACTTGTTTTTTTTACATCCCATATTATCTTGATCATGTCAAATTAGATAGTCGTTTTTTCAAAAGTTTGGTCAAATTACCACCGCCAAAGACGACCGGCGGTAGCGTCAACTTTCAATGACGTTTACGGTTCGCAGTGAAATCCATTCCTCCTCCGGGCAGATAAAAAATGTCAGGCAGGACTGTATCGTCAGCTACAGCTTTTTTCAATGTGGCATTTTGCTCAGTAGCCGATTAGAGCAGCCTCTGCTTCTCCAGAATCTACCAACAGCGTTGAATGGATGAGTTGCTCTGATTTTTTAGTTCGCCAATTTTTAATGCAGTTGACCTTGACTTAATTACTGAATATGATATTCAGAAAATACCATACCGGCCTGAGTTTCCTACTTGTGGCTGACTTAGGTTAAATTATGATTATGTTAGTATTGAAAACTATCTGTATCGGTCTTTTTAGTATTGGTGCTCTTTTCATTCTTGTAGAACTCAGAGCACGGCTTGACCGTAGCTTTTTGTATTTCGGTGTTGCCATTATTCTTTTAGCTATGTTTGTAGCTATTGATCTGTGGTGGCCATTTAATATGCGCTGGACCATTCTGCAACACATAGTCTTTGTCGTTATGGTTCCATGTATGGTCTGGTATTTGATGATCTTAACAAGATGGAAAAATGCCTTGATTATAAAAGGATTTGCTTTTATAGCAATCCTTTTCTCTATATTGTTTATCTGCAACTTCATGTTTGTTGAAAAAAATGGGGTAGTCACTACAAGGCCGTTATATGTCGGAACTGTCATTCCTTATATCTTTGGATTCTTAGTGTTCATTAATTATTTGATTGTACGTAAATTGAAAGAGGTGAACAGTACTGAAAGAAAAATACTTACTCTCCATTTAGTAGGGTTCGTGTTTTTTGCCATATGCGGTATCGGTGATCTTTTTACACTGCTCAAGGGGAAACAAGTTCTGAATCTCTATAGCTGTACCATTTTTGGCGTTATCGGACTCTCTGTTATATTGTGCTATTCATTCACCGAACGTCTTATCCTAATCGTTGCCGAAAAAAAAGCTTCTCTTACAAAACTTGAGGTGGCTCACAAAGAGCTCGATCAGGCTCGTTCTCTGAGTGAAATCGGTAAATCCTCGGTTTTCATCAATCATGAGATAAGGAACTATGCCACTGCGATCCTGTCGTACGCTGAATTGGTCAAGCTGGGTGCCGGCCTGAGTGACAGGTTCAGCGCTATGCTTGAGAAAATTATACTTTCCATAAACCATCTGACTGACTTCAGCAACGAAGTATTAGACCTTTCCAAAGCTAAAATCCTCAATGAAAAAAATCCTCTGAACATCTGCGAACTCATCCGACAGTGCGCTAATGACCATTTCCAAGACAGGGTTAATTCTTTTACGTTTATCAATATGGATAAAGAGACAATCGTATACGGAGAATGGAAAAAACTGGAACACGTTTTTGTCAATTTGTTTAAGAATTCCTTCGAGGCTCAGGCGAAGCGCGTCATAGTCAAGACCTTCCGTACTCCTTTTGTCAGCCTGGTTTCTATTGAGGATGACGGAGTCGGCTGTGATACTGAAAATCTCGAAAATATCTTCAAAGCCTTTTATACGACCAAAAAAAATAGAGGTACCGGACTTGGCATGTCTATTGCCCAGTTCATTATTGAGGCTCATGGCGCACACATTAACGTGGCGTCTAAAAATCTGCTTCCCGGCAACGAACACGGACTGGTTTTCAGTATTACCTTTCCGGTCTATCACGATGCCGAGAAGGAAGTCGGGACTGAGGATAAAAACACTGTGCTGATCAAAAGTCAAAAGGGATGTCGACTGTATGGAAAAGGTCCTCAGCATCTTGAGAAATGTCTATATTACCCCCAATATTATTCACGATATATCAGATTTGAGACCGGAACGGTTCTGTCCCTCGAAGGTAACCGTTGTGGGTGATCCCGATGCAATCGGACAGATCAATAAAAAATTTCTTCATCACTGAAAAGGCATCCTTCATATCAAGCCAA
>DFBQ01000062.1:3296-3889 GCA_002367355.1 Deltaproteobacteria bacterium UBA3076
AACTACAAAATGAAGGATGCCGACGAGCAGTATAAAATTTATGCTTAATTTAGACGGTTAAATGGCCTGTGAAAATCGGTGTTTAATTGGAGAGATATTCTTTTAAAAAATTCAGGTTGATATCTTTCCTAAACTCAAAACTTAATCCTACCTTAAATCCTTTGTACTCTTTCGCATAATCAAACCAAATGACTTTAGCCAGAGTCTTAATTAGATTTTTGGGTAAATAGATTTGGATTTCAATCTCTTTAGACCCAATGTCTTCCAAAAATAGATGTTTTCCATTAAGTAAGACAGTGTAAGTGATAAAACAGCATCCTTGTAGAGAAAGGTTGATGACCTTGACTGGAAGAAGATACTTTTTAGCTGTATCCCCTTTTTTAACCTCAACTCTAATTTCAGCTTTTAGGTTAACAGGCCTTCTTTTATATCGGCGTTGTTCTAAATACTTCCTCATCTTCCAAACACCTGAGTCTTTGGAATCTGCTGATTCCAGCTAAAACTGCCACCTATTCCGTAAATAACTTTACCACTTAACACCCCATCCAATTCCCGTAACATCTCAATAGGTCCGGGCAAATCATATTTTGCGA
>DFBQ01000062.1:3916-11627 GCA_002367355.1 Deltaproteobacteria bacterium UBA3076
GGAATGACGATTGGGTGTGAGCGCCCGTCATTCCCGCGAAGGCGGGAATCCAGTGACTGGTACCCGGACTTATTGAGAAGTTACGCTGGTTCTAATTAAAATATTAAAGTTACTTCCTTTTTTAAATTCAAAATTGTGTCTGAACGGCCTTTTCGTTCAGACACTATGTAGGTCTGTGTGTGTCAAGCGAGCGCAGCGAGCGGGTGGCAAATTCTCAGGTGCGATAATCTGCATTGATCCGCACATAATCGGCTGAAAAATCGCTGGTCAGAATACGGGCCTCTTCTTGCCCAAGACCCAAGTCCAAAACAACTGTAAATTCTCCGGCAGCCATGACCTTCTTGGCCAGGTCCTCAGCCTCTTTGCCAACGCCCATACACATTCTCACGATTTCGATGTCATCAAAGGACAAACTGATCAGCCCCTGATCCAGCGGGAAACCCGCACGGCCTGCTGCAGCAAGAATTCGACCCCAGTTAGGGTCTTCGCCGAAAAAGGCCGTCTTTACGAGCGGGGATTCAGCAATAGTCCGGGCTATTCTGTCTGCCTCTTCTCCGGTCCTTGCTCCCTTTACGACCACGGTAACACACTTGGTGACACCTTCGCCGTCCATGACAATCTGCCGGGCCAGGTCCTGTAGCAAATCTTTGAGTACAGCCTCAAGGGTCCCTCCGTAATAAACTTCGTTAATCTCCATATTTCCGGCAAGACCGTTGGCCAGGGCCAAAACAGTGTCATTCGTACTGGTATCCCCGTCTATGGTAATCCGGTTAAACGTGTCTGATACGGTCCTTTCAAGCACGCCTTGCCACCAGACCGGGTCCACCCTTGCGTCTGACAGGACAAAGGAGAGCATTGTGGCCCGGGGTGGACCAATGTTCGGCCCTATCATTCCAGCGCCCTTTGCTATGCCGGCAACAGTCACCTCTACACCTCCGACATCAATGCGCCTGATGGCTGTCTTCCGAACCGTATCCGTAGTGAGAATGGCGTCTGCCACAGCTTCCAGCCCATTTTCAGAAAGGCCCCTCACGAGTGCCGGTACGGCATCTGTTATCCGTCCCATGGGGAGAGGTTGGCCGATCACACCTGTTGAAGAGACCATCACATCCTCAGGGGTTATGCCCATTTCCTTGGCCACGAGAGAGCCGATCTCGTGGACATGGACCACCCCCTCATTGCCTGTGCAGGCATTTGCATTACCGCTGTTTACCACAACAGCTCTGGCATAAGGCTCACCCCTGCTGAGACGATCAAGCCCTGCAAGGACCGGGGCGGCCTTTACCTCGTTTCTGGTAAATACGGCTGCCAACACCGCAGGCTCATTAGAGGCTATCAGACCCAGGTCAAGGCGTCCCTGATACTTGATGTTGGCTGAAACGGCCGAACCCTTAAAACCAGGGACTAAAAAGTTCATTTCCTTCCGCAACATTTCTTATATTTTTTCCCGCTGCCACAGGGACATGGGTCATTACGACCTACTTTCTGCCCCTTGCGCTTAACAGTCTTTGGCTTGTCATCGCCATCTCCACGGCCATAGCTCATGCGCTGCTGTTGCTTCCTGCGACGTGCTTCCAGCTCTTCAGTTTCTCTTTCCCGCATGGGACGAATCCTGAGCAGGAGGCTTATAGCCTCTTCCTTGAAGCGCTGGATCATGGCCATAAACATGTCATAACCCTCGCGCCTATACTCCTGAAGCGGGTCCTTCTGTCCGTAGCCCCTCAGCCCTATACCCTCTCTTAAATGGTCCATATTGAGGAGATGATCCTTCCACAAGTTGTCCAGAGTCTGGAGAACTATGAATCTCTCCACCCGGGCCATCTCTTCATCTCCAAACAGGGTTATCTGGTTCTCATAGGCCTGTCTTGCAGCCGCGGCTATTTTTTCTTCCAGTGCCGCCTGATCAAGATCCTCTCTTTCTTCCTGAGAAATATCCAGACTAACGGAAAACTGGCCAAGAAGACGTTCATCCAGGGCCTTCCAGTCCCATTCTTCTGAAAGCCCTTTTTCATCCGTATAGGTATCCACCAAATCTGCCGCTATATCATCAATAAAACCATAGAGCTCCTCCCGCATATCCTCGCCGGCAAGTATCTGCCTCCGCTGGCTGTAAATCACCTCTCTCTGCTTGTTCATTACATCATCGTAATCAAGGAGGTGCTTCCTGATCTCAAAGTTGTGGGCCTCAACTTTTCGCTGGGCGTTCTCTATAGCCTTGCTCAGCATGGAATGTTCAATAGGCTCTCCTTCATTCATACCAAGCTTGTCCATGATTCCGGAGATGCGGTCTGATCCGAAGATACGCAGCAGGTCGTCCTCCAGGGACAGGTAAAACCTGGAAGAACCAAGGTCGCCCTGGCGGCCGGACCGTCCTCTGAGCTGATTGTCTATCCGCCTTGACTCATGGCGCTCGATACTGAGGATGTGCAACCCGCCCATATCGGCCACCCCCTCGCCCAGGACTATGTCCGTCCCCCGACCTGCCATGTTGGTGGCAATAGTAATCCTGCCCCTTTCCCCGGCATGGGCCACGATTTCCGCCTCCCTCTCGTGATGCTTTGCGTTCAGGACTTCATGTTTAACTCCCTGGCGCTTCAACATATTTGAAAGCCGTTCGGAATTATCCACACTGGAACTACCCACCAGGACAGGCCGGCCCTTATCATGAAGGGATTTAATTTCCTTGGCCGCAGCTTCGAATTTTTCGCTCTCTGTTCTGAAGACCACATCCGGATAGTCCTTGCGAATCATATTCATGTGGGTGGGGATTACCACCACATCCAGGTTGTAAATCTTCAGGAACTCCGCTGCCTCTGTCTCGGCAGTACCCGTCATGCCGGCGAGCTTTTGATACATGCGGAAAAAGTTCTGGAAGGTTATGGAGGCCAGGGTCTGGTTTTCACTCTCTATCTTTACGCCTTCTTTGGCCTCAAGGGCCTGGTGCAGCCCATCACTGTAACGTCTTCCCGGCATAATGCGGCCCGTGAACTCGTCAACTATCACCACCTGTCCGTCTTTGACCAAATAATCTACATCCCTCTTGAACAGGGCATGGGCCTTGAGGGCCTGTTGTACGTGGTGAAGGACTTCGGCCTGGGCGGGATCATAGAGGTTTTTCACTCCCAGGAGCTTTTCGCACTTTTCCACACCCTCTTCAGTCAGACTGACAGCCCTGGCCTTTTCATCCACTGTAAAATCAGTTTCCCTCTTCAGGTGCGGGCTGATTTGATTGACCCTGTAGTAAAGATCCGTAGACTCTTCGGATGGGCCGGAAATGATGAGTGGTGTCCGTGCTTCATCAATGAGGATGCTGTCCACTTCGTCTACGATGGCATAGTGAAATTCCCGCTGGACCATGTCCTCCAAGGAGTACTTCATGTTGTCTCTAAGGTAGTCGAATCCGAACTCGTTATTAGTGCCGTAGGTCACATCGGCCCCATAGGCTGCTTTGCTCTCTGCATGCTGAAGACCATGGACTATTACCCCAACATCCAGACCAAGAAAGCGATATACCTGTCCCATCCACTCCGAGTCACGAGTTGCCAGATAATCATTGACAGTAACCACATGGACCCCGTGACCGGTAAGTGCATTCAGATAAACCGGCATTGTGGCCACTAAAGTCTTTCCTTCACCGGTCTTCATCTCGGCGATTTTGCCCTGATGCAGCACAATCCCGCCCATAAGCTGCACGTCAAAGGGCCTGAGCCCCAATACCCTGAGAGCTGCCTCCCGTGTAACGGCAAAGGCCTCCGGGAGCAATTCATCCAGAGACTCGCCCCGTTCAAGCCGTCCCTTGAACTCAGGGGTCTTTGCCTTGAGTTCTGCGTCAGACAAGGCCTTTATTTCTGATTCAAGAGAATTTATACGATCTACAAGGGGCTGTAGCTTCTTGACCTCCCTGTCGTGTTTGGTGCCAAATACCTTTGCAACTAAATCTACAAACATATAATCAAAGCTCCATCAGCAGTGCTATTTCGTCACAATCCGGAAATTTTGGACACTTTATACAGTCTGCCCAGATTTTTTGGGGAAGTGAACTCTTGTCCACCAACCTGAACCCCAATTTCTCAAAAAATTTTGATTGGTACGTGAGGGTAAAGACCCGGTAAACTCCAAGGACAATGGCCTCTGAAAGGCAATGCTCCACAAGCTGTCTTCCCATACCCCTGGCCTGATAGTCTTCACGTACTGCCAAAGATTTTACCTCAGCCAGATCCTCCCAGCATATATTGAGTGCCGCGACACCTACAATATTGTTATCAGATGCCTGCATTACGGTATAGTCCCGCAGATGATCATATATCTCGCTGAGAGAACGAGGCAACAGCAGACCCTGGTCTGCAAAGTGAGCAAGTAGGGCGTGAATGGACCTTACATCTGATATCTTGGCTTTCCGTATCATTATTTTCTAATCACGTATGGATACGACATAAGATCTCAAGTCATGTTTTTGGGCCAGTTTTTTTGCAGAGCTCGTGGCCTCCTCAAAAGAACTGTACTCCCCGAGATGGACCCGGTACCAGATCCCCTTCTCAGGACCGAGATCGGCCCTCCTGACTTTAGCCCGATAGCCCTTATCTCTCCACCTTCGGGCCTCTTTATTTGCCCGCTCCCTCTCTCTATAAGAAGCTATTTGCAACGCAAAGTATGTGCCCTTCTTCTTTGTCTTTTTGGTTTGGTACCCAGGCCGCTTAACATCATCCGTGCCACGCACCTTCTTTTTAACTGACTCTTTCCTTGGCCCCGGCTGCTTTTTCCCCTTAGTATCCACGGGAGTTGCCTGAGTTGTTTTTTCTGGAATTAGGGGAGTAATTTCCTCTGCTTCAGGCACTGCCCTTGCGACAACCTGGGTCTGGAGTGACTCATCCAGACTGCGTCCAATTAGCTTCTGACCAGCCCAGAAACCTAAGATAAACACCCACAGAAAAACACAAACAGTAGATACAGTCAGGGCGATAAGCCCTCCCCAACTTACCTGAAACTGTATTTTTCGACTTTTTTTTCTGGTTCGAGCCATCTCTAAACCTCATGCTAAATCCATAGGGCAGACACAGGGGTCTGCCCCTACTGCCTACATTTTTTCAGGTGCTGATACTCCCAGTAGCCCCAGACCCTTGCGAAAAACCCTTCTTGTCACATCTGCCAAGAGAAGTCGAGCCTGGGTCAAATCCGGATCATCGGTGATAAACCGATGCCGGGTATAGTAGCCATGCAGTTGACCTGCCAACTCAGTAAGATAATAACTGACGCGATATGGCTCAAGGGCAAGGGCGGCGTCAGCCACGAGACAGGGAAATGCGTCCAGTTGCTTCAAAAGCTTAATATCCTCTGGAGTATTGAGGAGTGAGATATCAATATCCTGTGGTTTTGCGAGAGAAACTCCCTGCTCTCCAGCATTCCTGAAAACGCTTGAAAGCCTGGCATGGGCATATTGTACATAATAAACAGGATTTTCCTGGCTCTGGCTCCTGGCAAGATCCAGGTCAAAGTCCAGGTGACTGTCACATCTACGGGTCAAGAATATGAAACGCGCAGCGTCGCTACCCACGTCATCCAGCACTTCCCTCAAGGTCACAAACTCACCGGCCCTGGTTGACATGGCCTTAATCTTCCCCCCTTCCAGAAGATTGACAAGCTGTACAAGAAGGACCTGCAATTTATCTTCCTGATAACCCAGGGCCCTTATTGCCGCCTTTACTCTTGCTACATATCCATGGTGATCAGCACCCCAGATGTCAACCAGAAGGTCATATCCCCTCTCCAGCTTGTGTCTGTGGTATGCTATGTCTGATGCAAAATAGGTAAGAACTCCATTTGAACGCTTAACCACTCTGTCTTTTTCATCTCCCAGGGCAGTGGCCCTGAACCACAATGCCCCTTCTTCCTCGAACATGTAGCCCTTATCCTGTAACTCCGAGATGGTTCTGTCAACCAGCCCGCTCTCATGAAGGGTCTTCTCACTAAACCAGTTATCATAATGGACCCTGAACTCTTCAAGATCTTTGCGAATATCAAAAGCTATGATCTCGACAGCCGTATCAATAAAAAATGTCAGGCAAGATTCCAGGGGCATGTCTAAATACCTGTCCCCTTTTCCAGAGGCAATGTCTGAGGCAATATCACGGATATAGTCCCCCTGATAATACTCTTCGGGAAATTCGACCTCATGCCCAAAATGTTCCAAATATCGTAAATAAACAGAGGACCCGAGAGTCCTCATCTGATTTCCTATGTCGTTGATATAATACTCCCTTTCCACACTGAAACCAGCGGCCTTTAAGACCCTGGCCAGGGAGTCACCAACGGCTGCGCCTCTGCCGTGGCCTACATGTAGCGGCCCTGTCGGGTTGGCACTTACAAACTCCACCTGAACCAACCGGCCATTACCAGCCCCGGACTCGCCATAGGAATCTCCTGCCTCCCAAATGGTCCGCAGGTTCTCCTGCCACCAGATAGTAGCTACAAAAAAATTGATAAAGCCCGGCCCTGCTACCTCAACCTTATGAAACAGAAGGTTGGCCTCTAATATTTTGGCCAGACAACCGGCCAGCTCCCGTGGTGACCTCTTGGCCTCTGAGGCAGTTATCAGGGCCAAATTATCGGCAAAATCGCCATGGACTTCCTGTTTTGAAGGCATAACCTGATGTGATGCCGACAGAGACACATCAGGAAGCACTCCTTCAGCAACACCCTGTCTATAGGCCTCCTCTACAGCTTTCCGTATCCTGTTACGCAACGCATTTCCCCCTTTTTCTGGATCGCTTTTCCTTCTCCGGTTCCTGCTTGCACTGTACTATTTTGTATACGTTCACGGGTTCAGGGCTCCCTTTATTCCGTCGGTCTTCTTTGTCGAGCCATAGACCTTGCGAGCTTCCTGGTAAAAAACATGACAAAAAATCCCAAAATATGGCCGTTCAAAGTATTGTTCGTAATAGTCCATTATCTCTAACACAGAATAGATAACAGGCCCATGCAAAAAACAGGGACCACGAGGCCCTTTTTTGTTAAAATAGCAGGAAAAGTAACCGATGATTAAAAAACAGTGAAATTAACTCATGAAAATAATTTATATGGAAGAACAAGCAACTGGATTTTTTCGAGAAATTGTGCGATAAACCCCGGCTTTTTATTTATTGCCGACTTTATTGCAATATACGCCACACAGAAGGGGAGAATAGGCGCTGGCACAAGGACAATTTGTAAAAGGACAGGTACGCTCTTTTTGACCGTCTATCCAGAAAGTGGCATGTTTACAAAAGCTGTAAACGTTTCCGGGAAGGACAGGCTCAAAGTCTTGACAAAACTCTTCAGATGATTCTTGGAATTGACCGGAAAAAACAAAGGACATATTCAATTCTCCCTTGCCATCATTATCAATCACTTTCCCTTGCACCTCAAACTTTAAGTGTTGGGCTCGCAACTTATTTGCAATAAATGCCCTTTTCTTAAATGACCAGCAAGAATTATTCCAGGCAGTTAATCATTAATGAGCGCTGCAAAACAGTACTTATCTCCTCGCAAAAGACATATAAGAGAAACATGTTGCCATTACAAGGATTTTTTTCTTTACATTATGGAAAATTTTTTCTTAAATAAAAGGCCAACCAATAAACGCGTGAACAGGTATCTAAAAAGGTGGTGCTTTTTCAGCGGAATCATAGCTGATTTGAGCTTTTTGGAGTAAAATTTTGGCATCCTTCATTTTGTA
>DFBQ01000062.1:11774-19634 GCA_002367355.1 Deltaproteobacteria bacterium UBA3076
TTGCTATGAAGGATGCCAAAATTTTTTAGGCATTAGATAAAGTAAATATTAATCCTGTCACGATTTAAGAAAACCGGTTCAATAATTTGGGTAATAACAACGTGATACTGAAAAACAAAAATGACAAGATAGGCCGAAATGATCCGTGCCCATGCGGGAGCGGGCTAAAGTATAAAAAATGTTGCCTTCTTAAAAAAGGCACAGGATACCGTGATATCAAAAATCTATATTTACAGAAATACAGAATTCGACTCAAGGAAAAGGAGGATATAGAAGGCATCAGAAAGGCTGGACAGTTAGCCATAGAGCTCCTGCGATTGGTGAAGGATGAGATTAGGCCGGGAATAACCACCGATGATATTAACACCCTGGTTCATGAATTCACCATTAAAAATAATGCCATCTCAGCGCCTCTGAATTACAGGGGTTTTCCCAAAAGCGTTTGTGTTTCGGTAAATGAAGTTGTCTGTCACGGAATCCCTGGTAAGCGGATATTAAAAGATGGGGATATTGTGAATGTGGACGTAACTCCCATCTTGAATGGATATTATGCCGATGCAAACCAGACTTTTTTCGTGGGGTCGCCCAGTTCCGAGACCCGGAAAATTGTCAGGGTTGCCCGCGAGAGTCTAAAGGTCGCCAGGTCCATGGTGCGCCCAGGAAATACAATAGGAGATATTGGATGGGCCATACAGAAATATGCTGAAAGGGAAGGGTGCTCAGTGGTCAGAGAATTTGTTGGTCATGGTGTTGGGTTTGAATTCCATGAACCTCCAGAGATCCCCCATTATGGTCTAAAAGGGAAGGGTATAGGTCTCGTTCCCGGCATGGTCTTTACAATTGAACCCATGATAAATCTGGGAAGAAAAAATGTTCTGATATTGGAAGATAAGTGGACAGTAGTCACTGCGGATGGATCGCTTTCTGCTCAATTTGAACAAACACTTGCTGTTACTGAAAATGGTTATGAGAGCTTAACACCTTTTGACCTGTAAACCAGACCCGCGATTGTCACCAGAAGTAATCCGGCTCAATTGACAAATTTAGCTCATAGCTGGTAGCTCAGGGTTCATGGCTACCAGCTATGAACTAATCGGTGAATAATTTTGAATACAAGAAACTCGAAGTTAAGAAAGGATCTCTTGTTTGGAAATTATTACATGTAAAGGCCTTAAATAGATCTGTTGTCCTAAAAAGAACTCTTTCAAAAAAATTCCTGTATTTACATGGTCGTTCGAATGCTCTTTCCTGCAAGAGGATTGTAGAGCTTGGTTATTGCAACCTTCATAACATCCAAAGTACCCATGTCCGAGATAATACCCACCAAGGTATTCTCCGCATCTTCAGGAAGTACACAGGCATCCGAAGAATCGAATGCTAAGTCGGTAAAGCCCTTACAGAGTTTCTTTTTGTCTTTCTTGGTCATTCCCACCTGAATCGCCTTTTTGCCGTCAATTTCCTGAACTTGATCGGCCAATCCGGCAGCTTCAATCTTTTTAAGTTTTTCATCATCCATAAAGACATTGATGTAGAAATCAGCCATAAATAACCTCCTCTTAATAAATTACTTGGGATATAATTTTTGGGCAGAAAACATACAATATGTTTTCTGCCCAAAGTACGCGAATTATTGATTTTCCTTCAAAAATTGCCTTACACACAGTGTAATTTTTATATCATGACACCTGTTTTGTGTCAAGAAGCTTGGCTGTTTTCGGGTATTATAAGGGGCTCCAGTGGCTGGAACAACTGAGACATTTTCAATGAACAATGTCGGCTGTCAGCCTCGGATTTTTATGTTGTTTGATTGCAATTTCATAGAAATCCGCTCCTGTTATATCGTTGATCACAATGGCCGGAAAATCCTTAACCTTCATCCGGTACAGGGCCTCAGGACCCAACTCTGGAAATGCGATTAGCTCGCAGGACTCTATGCAGCTCGCCAGATAGGCCCCTGCACCCCCTATTGTCGCAAAATACACGGCCTCGTGTTCTTTCAGGGCGGCCTTCACCTCCGGGGAACGCCTTCCCTTTCCCATTGTGGCAAGCACGCCTTCAGCCAGCATGCGGGGTGTATAGGCATCCATTCGGTAGCTGGTGGTGGGCCCTGCGGAACCCACTGGCCTTCCCGGCGGGGCTGGAGAGGGACCCACATAGTATATTAACTGGCCCCTGAGGTCTACAGGCAACGGATTCCCCTTGTTTAACATTTCCACCAATCGACGATGGGTCTGATCCCGCCCTGTGTAAACAACACCGTTGAGCAACACCCAATCACCAGCCCGAAGATCCGCCACAACCGATTCTGAGAGCGGCAGGTCTATGTGAAAGGCCTTGTCCTTGAAGGCCGTGGGATGCTGGCCATCATTTTCAAAGGACGAACGGGGCTGGACTATCAGCCAAGAGCTATCCGTCCACCTCGCTGTGCAATGCCTGGCAGCATGACACTGGATGTTTATTGCTACAGGGAGGCTTGCTATATGACAGGGATAGACCTCCACTACTACACCAAGAGACGTAACAGACCCGCCAAGTCCCAGAGGACCAATCCCCAGGCCATTAATTCGGGAAAAGATCCGGTCCTCCAGCTTTGCCAAATCATCTCTTGGATTTCTCGAACCCACAGGTCTCAACAGGGCCTTTTTGGCAAGCAACGCCGCCTTTTCCATAGTACCGCCAATGCCTATGCCTATTATTCCAGGAGGGCAGGGATTCGGACCAGCCTTTAGTACCTGATCCGCTACTGCCCTTACAATGCCGTCCTCGCCTGCAGAAGGCGGGAGCATCACCATGGCACTCATATTTTCGCTTCCGCAGCCTTTTGGTAATACAGAAATTTCCAGGCTGTTACCAGCCAACGGCTCAATATGGACAACCGCAGGGGTGTTATCCCCTGTATTTTTCCTGGTAATAGGATCGCAAACAGAGCATCTCAGCCAACCCTCTGCAGTACCCAAAGCAATCCCCTCATTTATGGCACTGACCAGATCGCCCTCAATTTTAAGCTCCTGACCTATTTGCACAAATACAACATCAACACCTGTATCCTGACATATCGGAAGACCGGTCTGCCTGGCAAGGCCTGCATTTTCTACTATAATATCAAGCACCAGTCTGCCGGTCTGTGATTCCTCTCTCTCCCTTGCGGCCAGGAGAGCTGTCTCGACATCCTGTGGCAGTTCACGGTTTGCAGTCTGTACCAGCCTGCTTACTATTGAAGAAATTGTGTCTTTAGTTAAATTCATAGCAAAAATTACGAAAACCCAGCCAATCTCAAGGCCTTGTCCACCACTTCCAATGGATCGTGCCCCAGGACTCTAATAATCGGCTCTTTTCCTATATCTCCTGCATCATGTACGATATCCGGCACCATGCCGGCCCCTTCAATGGCCCTCTTTACGCCCCATACCAGTGTAGAACCTTCCTTGAATTTTACCTTCTCAGGTTCGTCCTTTCTGGAGAACTCAGCCACTGAGTAACCAAGGTCCTGTGCCCGCTTAAGATACCCGAGATCATAACGGATATTCATGGCAGACCTGTATCCACGATCATGGCCCATCGCGGTCAATATTATCCTGGCCACATGGCTTGAGACCCCATATGCAGGACCCCTTATCCTTGCCACACCTTCTTCCAGGCCTACAATCCTTCCGGGAAAAGCAGCTACATCCTGCACAGAGCTTGCCCACGGAAGGGCATAGCCAAGATTCATTTGAACCTCTGGAACCAGAGAGCGACACGGGAGTGGCAAAAGGCGCTTCCACGCCTTCTCAAGGGCTTCAATTACGGGGTAACGAGCAATATTGTCTTCGATTACACTCAAAGGATTTGTTGGCCCTATACCCTTGCCAACAGGCACTGCCCCCCTGATTGCCCGGGTCACAAATTCTTTGGCCTTCTGGGCTGCATTTACTATTCCCAGTCCACGAGCCAGAAACACCAACAGTGCGGCAGAAAAAGTGCAGCCGGTTCCATGGGTGTGTCGTGTGGGAACGCGGGTCCCTGTTATCTCTAAAACCCCTTCTTCACGGGCAAGAACATCCACAGGGTCCTGGTTACGGAGATGGCCTCCTTTCAGAATGACAGAAGGGCAATCTGCGATCTTGAGGAGATCCGTGGCACCTCGTCGCATCTCGTCCAGTGTCTGAATGCGCTGGCCGAGAAGGACTTCAGCCTCTGGGATATTGGGTGTAAACACGTCCGCAAGAGGAAGAAGCCTGGTCCTTAGGACATCCACTGCATCTTGTTCCAGGAGTCGATGTCCGTTTTTGGAGACCATAACAGGGTCTACCACCAGTATGGTATCTTTATTAATATGCCGACCCAGACGATCCGCAACAATCTCCACAATTTCTGCATTGGCCAGCATACCGGTCTTTATGGCTGTTGGGCGGATATCTTCAAGAACGGCATCAAGCTGCTTCCCAACAAAATCAGGATCTACAGGATCAACAGCATGGACCCCGATGGTGTTCTGAGCAGTCAGTGCGGTAACAACGCTTGAGCCATAGGACCCAAGAACCGTGAAGACTTTCAGGTCTTGTTGGAGACCGGCGCCACCACCTGAGTCGGAGCCGGCAATGGTAAGAACTGGACCAGAATTCATTTCCTCTCATCGCCCCTTGCCTCCCGGCCTTTTCTCATTGCCCTTTGATAGGTCTTGATTGCGCAGTATTCCCCGCACATCGTGCAGGTAGATCCATAGTATTCACCGCCTTCCTCACGATAGAGACGGGCCTTTTCAGGATCTATGGAGAGCTCTATCTGGGTCTTCCAGTCAAGTCGGTGCCTGGCCTCGGCCATCATTCGATCTTTTTTTAGGGTACCGGGGACTTCCTTCACTATGTCAGCCGTATGGGCCGCAATGCGGCAGGCAATCACCCCTTCTTTCACGTCTTCCAGTGACGGCAGCTTCAGGTGTTCGGCAGGCGTCACGTAACAGAGAAAGTCGGCCCCGGCTGCTGCTGCAATGGCCCCGCCAATGGCACTGGTAATATGGTCGTACCCAGGGGCAATATCAGTTGCCAGGGGACCAAGCACATAAAATGGGGCTCCGTGACAGAGCCTCTTTTCCAAAAGAACGTTGGCCGGTATCTGGTCCATTGACATATGACCGGGCCCTTCAATTATTACCTGTACACCCGCGTCCCATGCCCTCTGTGTGAGCTCACCCAGGACTATCAGCTCATGCACCTGTGCGCCGTCTGTTGCATCCAGCAGGCACCCGGGCCTGAGACCGTCACCAAGGCTCAAGGTGAGCTCGTGCTCCCGAGCTATTGCCAGGATATCATCAAAACGCTCAAAGAGTGGATTCTCCTTCTGGTTGTACATCATCCACTCCAGGATGAAGGAACCTCCTCTGCTAACCACCCCCATTACGCGCTCCCTCAACCGGAGATGCTCCGCAGCCTGGAGAGTCAGACCGCAGTGAATTGTCACGAAGTCAACTCCCTCCTGACCATGTTCCTCAATTACCCTCAGCAGGTCGTCCACCTCCATTTCGCAAAGTGAGCACTTTCTCCGCTCCACGGTCTCAACAGCGGCCTGATAAATAGGAACCGTGCCAAGGGGTACGGGACAGGCATCCCTGATAGCCTGGCGGATCTCCTTTATCGGACCTCCAGTGGAAAGATCCATTATCGTGTGGGCTCCTGCCTTCAGGGCCACCTTGAGCTTTTCCAATTCGGCTTTCAGCTCAGGATGATCCTTTGAAGTGCCTATATTTGCATTAACCTTGGTGGAGATTCCTTTTCCCACTGCCATGGGACGGCTAAGCTCCACATGCCTGTTGTGCGGTATAACCACTTCCCCTGCCCCCACGGCTTGAACCAGAATCTGCGGATCCAGCCCCTCGTCCAGGGCACAACGCTCAATAAGTTGGGATATTATACCTTGTTTTGCTTGATCTTTTATAGTCATAAGAGAACTCTAATGATGACACAAAGGGTTTTCAAGATGATTTTCATGGATTATTAAGTTAGCCCTGAAGACTAATAACGACTTTATCCTCTTAGACCGGGATTGTCACTAACAGATCAATCAAACAACACGACCTTCCCTCACACAACGTGGGGACTATCAGGATGTCTATGAAATACAGATCGCTCCGGGGGGTAATTTACCTGTCACTCCTTGCCTGTGTTGTCACAATTGCCCAGGCACTACTAATAATATTCAGGGGAGAGGCCTTCTGCGTTAATGAAGGATGTAAAATAGTAGAGGTCTTGACTCTTATTCCACCTTTTTATTTCAATCTGTTAGGTGCTGCTTATTTCTTTGCCATATTCTGTATTGCCTTAATAACAAAACAGGGATCAGGGACAGAGCCCATGCTCCGCATCGTGCTTGTTTCCGGTCTTGCAGCCGAGGGGATATTGCTGGGATACCAGATTTTTGTTGCCAGCGTACTCTGTTCTTACTGCCTGCTTATCTTTCTTCTGGTGGTAATCCTGAACAGCTTGATGGGCTTGCGACAATTAACACTGGGATTAGTAACAATTATTGCACAGTTGGTCATGTTTTCTCTGTTAAGTTTTGATACTGCAAAAGACCCCCTATATGGACTCACCCTGGACAATGGGACATATGCTGTAAGGAGATGCTCAGATCCGGTTAAACAACTCTATCTAATCTTTTCAGAAAACTGCCCCCACTGCTACAAGGTCATAGAGGTACTGGAAGGATGCACACGGTGCGAATTTCACTTTAATCCAATCACAAAAATAAGTTCTGACCTGCTTCCAGGATTAAGCCCTAAAGAAAAATTTTTACCTGGAATAAACACTGCTGCCCTGAAAATATTTGGCATTGACACTGTTCCGGTACTGATAGCCAAGGATCATGATGGATTGACCTTCATCCAGGGTGAGCGGAATATCATAAACTACATTCAGAATACCTGTTTTCAAGAAATGCCCTCGCTGGATGGAAATCTGGGAGATCTTTTCGAAACAGAAGATGGTGCATGTTCCATAAATGAAAATTATTAACTCTATATCCGGCATGAAAAAACTGGTCCTCAAGTGGAAACCGGAGGGGTTGTCTGTGGCCCTGGTTCCCACTATGGGCTTTTTCCATGAAGGCCACCTTTCCCTGATGAGAGCGGCTGGCAGCAAGGCAGACCATGTGGTAGTAAGCCTGTTTGTAAACCCTGCCCAGTTCAGCCCGAATGAAGACCTGAACCGGTATCCAAGAGACTTTGACCGGGACTCGAAGCTGGCTGAAAAAGAAGGTGTTGGCTGCCTGTTTTGTCCGGATGCCAAAGACATCTATCCACCCGGTTTCCAGACATGGATCCGGGTCGAAGGCTTAAGTCAGGGGCTTTGTGGCGCATCAAGGCCTGAACACTTCCGCGGTGTAGCCACAATAGTTGCCAAGCTCCTCATTATTGTACAGCCGGACATGGCAATCTTCGGTCAGAAGGACTTTCAACAACTCCAGGTCATTCGCCGCATGGTGAGAGACCTGAACATACCGGTTAATATAATAGCCCATCCAATAGTCAGAGAACCCGACGGTCTGGCAATGAGCTCCCGCAACACCTATCTTGATGCACAAGAGCGCGAATCAGCCCTTTCCCTTGTTCAAGCCCTCCGGCTGGCTGAAAAAATGGTGGCCCATGGCAGCCGATCCGGTCCGGAAATTATCCAAGCTATCAAAAATCACATCCAATCCTTTAGTAACACCAAGATTGACTATATCTTTCTCGGAGACCCTGAGAGCCTGAAGCCGTACGAGGAGATTGTTGGTGAAACCCTTCTCGCCCTGGCAGTATGGGTTGGAAAGACTCGTCTGATCGACAACACCTTGCTTAAACAGTAAAATGCAAGTAAAGATATTTGGTAAGCGTTCACAGGGCAC
>DFBQ01000062.1:19645-21773 GCA_002367355.1 Deltaproteobacteria bacterium UBA3076
GCCTCGCATCTGCAGCACCCTGTAAACGCTTACAGTTCGGTAGATTATAGTAAAACGGGCGTTGTAACCCCGTGAACGGTTACGATATTTGCTTGCAGCTTAAATTTAGGATTCGCAATCCCTGAATAAACGGACTCAAGATATGTTACGATCAATGCTTAAATCAAAAATCCATAGGGCTACAGTCACAGAGGCAGACCTCAACTACGAAGGAAGCCTTACTATAGACTCCCGCTTGATGGAGGCTGCTGACCTTTTACCTTTTGAGCAAATAATGGTCTATAATATTTCAAATGGTAGCAGGTTTGATACCTATGTCATAGAAGGAGAAAGAGGCTCTGGCTCTATATGCCTTAATGGGGCTGCTGCCAGAAAAGGATCACCCGGCGACCTGATAATTATAGCGTCCTATGGTTTATATTCTGCAGACGAAATAGCAAAAGGCAAAAGCATCCTGGTCGGGGTAGATGCGAGAAATCAGTTGAAAGAGCGAACCGAAGTACCGTGGCAATCTCCCTGATCATCTTTTCCTCTTCCCCTACTCTTTTTTCATAATGAAAGTCTTTGCCATAAGCCTTGGTTGCCCCAAGAACACCATAGATACTGAGGTGGCTCTGGGCTCCCTTGGCTCAATAAAGTCAGGACTAAAGCTCACAAACAATCCCCAAAAAGCGGATTTGCTGATAGTAAACACCTGTGGATTCATAGAAGAGGCTGTATCTGAGTCCATAGATACAATTCTGGCAGTGGCAAGGGAAAAAACGGCTAATCAGGTCCTTGTGGTTATGGGCTGTATGGTTCAAAGATACGGCGACGATCTAAAAAAGGAACTGCCGGAGGTGGACATCTTTCTCGGCACAGGGTCACCCCAATCACTCGCAACGCTTATTGAGGACCATACTGCTCAACACCTGGTGCAATCGCCAGGGACCAGAGTGTTGACAACTCCTCCATGGAGGGCCTACGTCAAGATCTCGGAAGGTTGCTCAAATCGGTGCACTTACTGCCTGATTCCCATGTTAAGAGGCAAAGAAATATCACGCCCCATTGCGGAAATAGTTTCGGAGGTTAACTCGCTGGCCACAAAAGGGGTTAAGGAAATAACTATGGTAGCCCAGGATCTCACAGCTTACAGGAATGGCGAAAAGACTCTTACTGATCTGCTGGAAGCTCTGGCCGGAGAAACAGATTTGCCATGGTTTCGATTGCTCTATCTGCACCCGGGCAAAGTAACTATCAGACTTCTTGAGACTATTGCTGCAAATACTGCCATTTGTCCCTATCTGGATATTCCCGTTCAACATGCAAGCACTAATATTCTCAGGTCTATGGGAAGAAGATATGACAGCAAGGCCCTTGAGGATTTAATGTCTCGGATAAGTAAACTGCTCCCCCATGCTGCGGTCAGGACAACGGTTATGGTGGGTTTTCCCGGGGAGACCGAAGATGATTTTCAAAAATTAAGGGATTTTGTGGAAAAGTGGGAGTTTGAGCACCTTGGTTGTTTTGTATATTCTGATGAAAAAGAGTGTGTGGCAAACAAATTGCCCGGAAAAGTATCCACAAAAACAGCAATGGCCCGAAAAGATGAAATCATGAGTATTCAAGCCGGAATATCCAGGGATAAGAATTCAGATATGGTTGGCAGGGTTGAACAGGTGCTCGTTGAAGGAGTAAGCTCTGAAACAGAGCTTCTTCTTGTTGGCAGGACCAGATATCAGGCCCCTGAGATTGACGGGATAGTCTATATAAACGAAGGAACCGCCCGCTATGGAGAGATAATGCCTGTTAAAATAACAGATTCTCATATCTATGACCTGATAGGTAAAATTATATAGCTCCCTCCTGTATGAGCTTTGCAAACAACTCAAAGCTCCTGTCATAAGTACGCTCTGCCTCAAAAGGAAAACAGCAGGCCGGGAGCTGGCGCATTTTTAGGTGATATTGTATACACTCACAGCATATACCCTTTCTTGGACATGGCTCATATGTACAGTTGCACCTTTTGATGTTTTCTTCTTTTTGACACTCCATCTAAATATCCCCTTATGACCTAGATTGAGCTGTTAGCCTT
The DNA here is from genome assembly GCA_002367355.1 of Deltaproteobacteria bacterium UBA3076. GTDB lineage: Bacteria > Desulfobacterota > Dissulfuribacteria > Dissulfuribacterales > UBA3076 > UBA3076. The sequence goes on from DFBQ01000062.1 coordinate 21,720, forward strand.
TAGCGGTTAGCTATTAGTTTAATGATTACAGGATGTTCTGCTATTACAAACTTT
>DFBQ01000062.1:21778-25735 GCA_002367355.1 Deltaproteobacteria bacterium UBA3076
CAGCTAATCGCTCAATTCAGGTATGAACCTCTCAAGAGTTATATATCCAACTCCCTAACCTCCAGTGCATGGGTCTGAATAAACTCCCTGCGTGGTTCAATCTTTTCACCCATAAGAGTAGTAAACAGGCTTTCTGCTTCATCTGCGTCCCTGATGGTCACCTTAAGCAAAGTCCGTTTTTCCGGATTCATGGTCGTATCCCACAACTGAATGGGATTCATTTCTCCTAATCCTTTATATCTCTGGGTCGAGATACCCCTTCTCCCTTCGTTTCGGAAAAAATTCAGAAGTTCATCAAGCCTGTCCAATTTCTTGACAGGTTTATCTTCAGAATAGACCTCAATGGATGTATTAACCATTAATTCTACTTTATTATACGCCTTTACAAGACGACGGAATTCTGCCTGTTGTGCCAAATCAGGTCCGACTTTGCTGGTCAAATAGGCCAGGTCTTCCACCCCGACAATGAATTCATAGCCTGCAATCTCAGAACCTGAGGGCTTGATCCGTCCCACTTTATATCCCTTTTCCTTGAGCTTTTCCGCCAGACTTTTTACAAAAGATTCTTCATGAAACTGACTTGAATTCTTAACCCCAAGGATCAGTAAATCCTGACTCAGTTTCCTCCACAGGCCTCTTATAGACATTACTTCCAAAGCGTCTTCATAGGAGACTATGTTTTCCAGAAATGTCTTGAGTTTTTCTCCTTTAATGGAACGTTCTCTGTTTTCAGGCCTTATAGCCATGTTTTTTGTGGCCCTTTCAAAGAGGTAGTTGTCGAGTTCTGCCTCATCCTTAAAGAAAAACTCCTTCTTTTTTCCCAAAGCCATCCTGTATAGAGGTGGCTGTGCTACATAAAGCATACCGTTTTCCACAAGTGTTATCATCTGACGATAAAAAAACGTCAGCAGTAGCGTCCTTATGTGGGCGCCGTCTACATCAGCATCTGTCATAATAATGATTTTATGATACCTTACCTTTGATGGATCGAACTCGTCAGCGCCTATACCTGTACCAATGGAGGCAACAAGATTACGTATTTCTTCACTGGCAAGCATCTTGTCAAATCTTGCCTTTTCCACATTCATAATCTTTCCGCGCAGAGGCAGTATTGCCTGAAAGCGCCTGTCTCTTCCCTGTTTCGCACTACCACCTGCGGAGTCACCCTCCACAATAAAAATTTCTCTCCTTTCAGGATCTTTTTCCTGACATTCAGCTAATTTTCCGGCCATAAGCATATCCTGGCCGCCCTTCTTCCTGGTAAGTTCTTTCGCCCTTTTGGCTGCCTCTCTTGCCCTTGCTGCATCCACAGCCTTAGTAAGGATCTTCTTGGCCACCGAAGGATTTTCTTCCAAATAACTTGAAATTTTTTCATGGGCTATTGAAGACACTATTGACCTTACTTCACTGTTTCCCAGTTTTGTCTTGGTCTGGCCTTCAAACTGAGGATCTGGGACCTTGGCTGATATAACACACATAAGGCCCTCTCTTACATCCTCACCCTCCAGCTTTTCCCTCAATTTTTTGGGTACAATATCATCACTGGCGTATTTATTAATACATTTTGTCAGGGCCTGTCTGAACCCTGCCACATGCGTACCGCCCTCTTTAGTACGTATATTATTTACATAGCTTAAGATCCTCTCTGAATAGGCCTGATTGTATTGAAAGGCTATCTCCAACTGTATCTGATTCCGCTCGCCTTTAATGTAAACTGGTGTTTCGTGAATCAGCTCTTTATTTTTGTTGAGATACTCTACGAACGAAATAATTCCCCCTTTAAAGTGATATTCTTTATTATTCCCTGTCTTCTCATCTTCGAGATAAATTTTCACAGACGGGTTTAAAAAAGCCAATTCCCTCATTCTGGCCTGTAGTATCTCGTACTGATACTCTGTTGTCTCTTGGAATATTTGAGGATCCGGTTTGAATGTTATTTTTGTTCCTTGCTTTTCAGTAGATCCAAGAAGCTCTATTGGACCCACGGGCTCCCCCCTTTTGTAGGTCTGTCTGTAAGCCTTTCCATCCCTGTAAACTTCTGCTTCCAGGAATTCAGAGAGGCCATTGACCACTGATACACCTACCCCATGAAGACCTCCGGAGACCTTGTAGGTCTGATGATCAAATTTACCACCAGCGTGTAAACGGGTCATTACCAGCTCCAGGCCGGGTATTCCTTCTGTTGGATGAATATCTACAGGTATGCCCCGACCATTATCCTCAACTACAACGCTTCCATCTTCCTGAATTATGACCTTAATAAAGGTGCAATATCCAACCATGGCCTCGTCAATACTATTATCCACTACTTCATATACGAGGTGATGAAGGCCCTCTATAGAGGTATTTCCTATATACATAGCAGGTCTTTTACGAACTGCTGCCAATCCGGAAAGTACCTTTATCTGTTTAGAAGCATACTCTTGTTCATTTTCATTCTTATTGATTTTATTGTTGTTTTCCATATACTAAATTGATAATCCTCTTATTATTTGCTGTAAGCGTTCACAGGGCACCGCATCTGCGCCGTAATTCCATGAACGGTTACTATTTGCTTTCTTCGTTAACAAGATTCATGGGCATTATTAATCCTAAAAATCCGATATCTTCATTACCTCTCAATAGACATGGAGATTCAGGGTTGTTTGCGGTTAATTCTACCCTTTCCGAGTCCATTACAGATAAGGCATCCATAAGATACTTTGCATTAAAAGCGATTTCAAATGGTTCTCCATGATAATCTATATCAATAGTTTCTTTTGCTTCCCCAATCTCCTTATATAGTGATTCTATTTCAATTAATTCTGGTATAACACTAGCTTTAACTCCTCTGAAAGTAGTATCTGATGATAGAATTGATATACGTTTTAGTGCATTAAATATCTCTAATCTGTCAAATGTTAAGTAACGGTCTTTACTTTTTGGTATTATATCACGATAATCCGGAAATTTACCTTCAACCAATCTTATTACCAGATGATCGTTACCACACGTAACAAAACAAAAGTTATTATCAATACCCCAAACCATTCTTTTATGACCTTCTATAATTTTTCTTATTTCTTGGGCCCCTTTTCTTGGAATAATGACTCCCTTCGCAAGACCTAGTCCCTTTTCCGGAATATATTTTTCCATCAGGCTGAGCCTGTGGCCGTCTGAACTTACCATGCGTATTTGAGATTTCCCTTCTTCATCATGTTCTTCCTCAAAATATATACCTGAAAGGCTGTATTTACGATCATCATAAGATGAAGAAAATATTGTCTTTTCGATCATCTCTTTTATAATTGAAGCTTCTAAATCAATGGCGTTTTCGCTACTTATATGTCTAAATCTCGGGAAATCATCAGGAGCTATTCCTGCAATCTTATATTCGGCTTTCTCATCAGCTCCTATTTTCAACCATGTATTTTTATACTCTTCGAAAAATATTTCTTCAGATGGGAATTCTTTAACTATTTCATAAAATTTTCGTGCATTAATAGTAATAGCCCCTTGATCTATAATAGAACAAGGGATTTTACTTTTGTAACTTATTTCTAAATCCGTAGCTTCAATAAATAGATGATTTTCGTCCGTGTAAATAAATACGTTATTGATGATAGTCATTGTAGTCTTTTTATCCACAATAGTCTGGATATTGGAAAGAGGGCTCAGAAAATCCGTTTTTTTAACTGAAAATTTTAGCATATTATTACTCCGTTTATATAATAAAAGATAAAGTTAATAAGTGCTGTTATTTTTGTTTAAAAATATTTAATTAGTTGATATTATATAAAATTAATAGGTAAAAATACTTTTTAAAAGTTTTGATTAGGTGTTGAAAAAACAGATACAGGTATTTATTTAAAAAAAAACAACAATTTTTTAACAAGAAATTAACAAAACCAATTTTGCATATTAAAAAAATATGCTTTATAAGTAGCCTTAAAATAGGGCATCCTTCATATCAAGCCA
>DFBQ01000062.1:25804-31021 GCA_002367355.1 Deltaproteobacteria bacterium UBA3076
AAAAAATATGCTTTATAAGTAGCCTTAAAATGGATACAAAGGTACCATAAAATGAAAGATTTTTCCAACGAATTGATTAAAATTATCTATGATAGAGTAAAGGAATTTGGGCCAATAACATTCAAGGATTTCATGGAGATGGCCCTCTATCATGAGAAATATGGATATTACTCCGGATCGTATGTTCCTATCGGGAAAAAAGGAGATTTTATTACAAGTCCGCACACACATTGTCTTTATGGTGCATTACATGCGAGACAAATAGAAGAATTCTGGGAGATATTAGACCATAATGCCTTCACTGTTGTAGAGATAGGGGCAGGAGCCGGATATCTTGCACAAGATATTTTATCTTATTTGTCAAACAGGGAAATTTTTAAATCGATTAATTACATAATAGTAGAACATAAGGCCGAAACTGCTTCTTACCAGCAGGATCTTTTGAAACCATTTATCAATAAAATCAGTTGGATAAGCAGACTTTCAGATATAGATTCTGTGACAGGTTGTATTATTTCAAATGAGCTTTTAGATGCTTTTCCTGTCCATCTTATTCAAAAAAAGGATTCGGGTTTTAAGGAAATATATTTAGACTTTAAAAAAAATGGTAATCTTACAGAGGTACTCGCAGACTTGAGCTTTCCTCAACTGGTAGAATACACAAAGAAGCTTCCTTCATATCTTCCTGAAGGTTACCGTACAGAGGCAAATCTTGCTATCAAGAAATGGATTTCAGAATTAGCCGGTATAATTTCTAAAGGATTTGTCGTTACAATAGATTATGGACACACAAGAAAAGAGTACTTCCATCCAGGAAGAAACAGAGGCACCCTTTTGGCGTATATGAATCACAGTGTAAATGAGGAGTTGTATGAAAGGGTTGGTGAGCAGGATTTAACAGCCCATGTTAACTTTAGTGATTTACACAGATGGGGAAAGGAGGTCGGATTTTTCACTCTGGGATATGCCCCTCAGTGGGCTTTTTTGGCCGGACTTGATTTTGAGGAGACCTTCATAGAACTTTCAGGTGGAAAATTTGATCCGTTTTCTCCGGAGTTGGCAGCGGTAAAAATGCTATTACTACCCCAGGGAATGGGAGAGTCGCACAAGGTCCTGGTGCAAGGCAAAGGAGTTCCTTCAAGTTTGGTTTTAAAGGGATTTTCACTAAAGAATATTATAAAAAGGCTTTAAAAGAAATGGGGCGGTTTGATATAGCCATATTTGATTGTGATGGGGTAATTCTGGATTCCAGAGAGGCCAACAGGGCATATTATAATGCGATACTTGAGGAATTCGGACGTGAGTCAATGGATGAGAAAGAACTATCTTTTGTACACATGCACACGGCCGAGCAATCTGTAAAGTATTTGTTCAGGGATGATATAGCAGGTCAGAAGAAGGCCCTGGTTTATGCTCAGACCCTGGATTACACTCGTTTTCTTGATCATTTGATGATGGAGCCGGGCGTCGGTGATACAATAGAATCCATTAGACCACCTATGTTGACTGCTGTATCCACAAACCGAAGCACCACAATGTCAAGGGTTGTTGAAATATTCGGATTGGATAAGTGGTTTGATATTATTGTTTGTGCCCTTGATGTGAATAAGCCCAAACCAGACCCGGAAGGTGTATTCAAGATATTAGAGACATTGGGGGTTGAGAAGGATCGAGCCATCTATATAGGGGACTCTGTCGTGGATGAAATGGTTGCTTACAGAGCTAAAATCCCCTTAATTGCTTATAAAAACAAGGACTTAAAGGCCATGTTTCACGTGGAACACTTTGTTCAAATAAAAACAATCCTCTCTGATTAAAAGTAATCCACAGGTAACCTTGAATCTCTGAACCTTGAACCCGCGAACGGCTACTATTATTGTTTCGTGATTCTTTCAACACCCTGCATATATTTTATCAAGGCCTTTGGAACCAAGACGCTACCGTCTTTCTGCTGGTAGTTTTCCAATATGGCCGCAAATGTGCGGCCTACTGCCAGTCCGGAACCATTTAGCGTGTGCAACAACCTGGTTTTAGTCTGTCCTTTGGGCCGATAACGTATGTTTGCGCGCCTTGCCTGAAAGGCCTCAAAATTACTACAGGAAGAGATCTCGCAAAACCTGTTTTGCCCTGGGAGCCACACCTCTATGTCATAGGTTTTTGCAGCGGAAAAGCCGAGATCTCCAGCACACAACTCGATAGTCCTATATGGGAGATTAAGTTTTTGCAGAACCTCTTCAGCGTCCAAAAGCAATGATTCCAACTCAGCATAAGAGTGTTCCGGCTGGCAGAATTTAACGAGTTCCACCTTGTTGAACTGATGTTGCCGCACAATCCCTCTGGTGTCTTTGCCATATGATCCCGCCTCTGATCGAAAACAGGGCGTGTAGGCCATATAATGGATTGGCAGCACCTCCTCATCGAGGATTTCGTCACGATGCAAGTTCGTAATGGGTACTTCTGCGGTTGGTATTAGATAGTAGTTCCATTTTTCCAGTTTGAACAGATCGTCAATAAACTTTGGAAGTTGGCCTGTGCCTAAGAGGGATTTTTCGTTCACAATGAAGGGCGGAAGGATTTCTGTGTAGCCGTGGAGGTCCTGGTGCAAATCCAACATAAAATTAATTAAAGCCCTTTCGAGTTTTGCTCCAAGTCCACGGTAGACCGCAAATCTTGCACCTGCGATCTTTGCAGCCCTCTCAAAGTCGAGAATGCCCAGCCTTTCTCCTATCTCCCAATGTGGAGCCGGCTTAAACTCGAACTCTAATATGTCTCCCCAAGTCCTTATGACAGGATTTTTTGTCTCATCCTTACCAACCGGCACAGATGGATGAGGTATGTTTGGCATTGAAAAAAGATATTCGTTAAGAGAAGCCTCTTTTTCCCCAAGAAGCTTGTCTAATTCCTTGATTCTGGAAGCAACTCCCTTCATTTGGGTTATGAGTTCTTCAGTATCTTTTTTTGTCTTTTTTTGTCTCCCTATTTCCTCTGATACCCGGTTTCTGAGGTTCCTAAGGTCTTCTACCTCTTGAAGTAATTTTCTCCTTTGGGAGTCAACCTCAAACAGAGACTCAAGGTCGAGATCGTTTCCTCTGTTTTTGAGGGCGTTTCCAATCAAGTCGCTGTTTTCTCTGATGAATTTTATTTCTAACATATAAGAGTCCTTAATAAGTGCCTAAAGTAAGCTAAGGTTAAGTCGTATACCAGTGGTGGCGGGTGAAATCAAATTATGAGGTGGTTGGGTTCACCGCTTTCCTTTCTGGTCAAGAGGATCCGCATCGCCAGAATTGAGCGATTAGTGATTAGCTATTAGTTTAATGATTACAGGATGAACCCGTTGGATGTTATTTCTAATGAACGTAATACCTTGATTTTTCAAAGCTAAACGCTCAATTTAGGACATACTAACTATCATTATGTAAGGTTAAATAAAAACTCAGATCCTCTCACGATCAAGGCTTCTATATTGTACGGCCTCGGACAAGTGAGCCATGGTTAGGGTAGTTGATTCCTCAAGATCCGCAATAGTCCTTCCTATTTTTATTATCCTATGAAATGCCCTTGCGCTCAAGGCCAGTTTGCTTGCGACGGCCTCTAGAAATGACCTGTTTTCTTCTGACAATTTGCAGAAAAACCTCAGTTCTTTTGAAGACATTTGTGAATTGCAGTGGATGGAAAGATCTTTGAATCGTTGTTCCTGTATCTTTCTGGCCCTGATAACCCTCTTTCTGATTGTGGTTGAGCTTTTCCCCCGCCTTGCATGACTGAGTTCCGAATAGGGTACGGCAGGAACCTCGATTTGAATGTCTATACGATCCAGCAAAGGACCTGATATCCGGTTACGATAACGAATTATCTGACTTGGAAGGCAAGAGCACTTGTTTCTGGAATCTCCTAAATGACCGCAAGGACAGGGATTCTGGGCAGCCACAAGTGTAAACCTTGCAGGAAAGGAGAGTGTAATAACGGCCCTTGAAATGGTCACCACTCCATCTTCAATTGGTTGCCTGAGGCTTTCCAGGACATTCTTTTTAAATTCCGGTAGCTCATCCAGGAACAGCACACCGTTGTGTGCAAGACTTACCTGGCCCGGCCTTGGCACAGTTCCTCCGCCAATTAGACCGGCATCCGAGATGGTGTGATGGGGTGAGCAAAAAGGTCTTAAAGTAATTAAGGGCTCGTCTGAAGGCAAAAGTCCTGCTACGCTGTATATAGTAGTGGTCTCAAGGGCTTCTTCAAAGGTGAGAGAGGGAAGGATTGAGGGAATGCGTTTGGCCAACATGGTTTTTCCGGACCCGGGCGGGCCTATCATAAGCACGTTGTGACCGCCTGCAGCAGCTACCTCAAGGGCTCTTTTTGCATGTTCTTGGCCGATTACGTCTTGAAAATCCCCATATAGTGATTTCCGCTCCTTGAATAGTTCATTCAGATCAATGCGCAAAGGTTCGATCTTAATGTTGTTCAGCAAGAACTCCACTACCTCGGAGAGATGATTTGCCGGAAGTACGGCGGTTTCTCGTACTACAGCGGCCTCCGGGGCATTTGCTTTGGGAACTATGAAACCATCCAGGTTCCAGTTCCTGGTAGCGAGAGAAAGAGGAAGCATACCCCTTGTGGATTTCAATGTGCCATCAAGGGATAGTTCTCCCGCAAGACAGTATTTACTAAGTATTTCCTGTGGAATTATCTCCGTGGCGCACAGAATGGCGCAGGCTATGGGGAGATCCAGGGCCGATCCCTCTTTTTTCATGTCTGCTGGTGCGAGATTGACTGTAATCCTCTGGGTGGGAAACGGATAGCCACAATTCTTAATAGCGCTTTTGACCCTTTCCCTGCTTTCTTTAACTGCCCCCTCAGGGAGTCCAACCATATTGAAAGAAGGAAGCCCCGGTGAAACATCTATCTCAATTTCTATGGGAAAGGCCTCTATCCCAACAACAACCCCACTTTTCGCTATAGCAAGCATGAGTGACCAAGTCCTTTCTGATCAATTAGTTTCAACTATCGAAACAGGAAATTCGAAATTAGGTGACGCATTTACATCCTTGCGTTTTTCCCAATTTCAAGTTTCAAATTCCACTGCCAAAATACAAGATCAACAAAATGTAAACCAAATTGAGCGATTAGCGGTTAGCTATTAGTTTAATGATTCCAGGATGTTTTACTATTACAAACTTTTACCCTGTTGAATCCCCACCCCAAAGGGGGCAGCGAAGCTGC
>DFBQ01000062.1:31045-31197 GCA_002367355.1 Deltaproteobacteria bacterium UBA3076
GCTAACAGCTAATTGCTCAACTTAAATGTAAACCACTTTTGACTTGTCGTGAAGAACGCCAAGCATGATATAATAACTGATCGGCTGAAAAGGGCTTTATCTCAAAACTTATGGGATTTAAAGGCTTTTAAGGCATCCTTCATTTTGTAGTT
>DFBQ01000062.1:31307-31445 GCA_002367355.1 Deltaproteobacteria bacterium UBA3076
TTGGCTTGATATGAAGGATGCCGCTTTTAAGAATATACATCGACTTGCCCTTAAAGAAAGGGTTACCGTTCACGGGATTACAACGCCCGTTTTACCGCAACCTACCGAACTGTAAGCGTTCACAGGGTGCTGCAGATG
>DFBQ01000062.1:31495-33830 GCA_002367355.1 Deltaproteobacteria bacterium UBA3076
GCCCTGTGAACGCTTACAAAAAAGAAAAGGCCTCTCTGTTATGTCAGAGAGGCCTTTATGCCTATATCCTGCAAGGTCTAAGAAAACCGATCCTTGCAGTAGCGTTTTTATCTGTCTTACATCATACCACCTGTGGGCATACCACCCCCTGGCATACCACCCATCATTGCCGGCTCATCCTTGGGAACCTCGGCGACCATGGCCTCTGTTGTAATAAGCAGACCCGCGACGCTGGCAGCGTTTTGAAGTGCTATGCGGGTGACCTTTGTCGGGTCAATGATTCCAGCCTGCATAAGATCTTCATATTCACCCTTTTCAGCGTTGAAGCCAACATTTCCTTTCTTGGACCTTACATGTTCAACAATAACGGAACCCTCATGCCCGGCATTGCAGGCAATCTGCCGAAGAGGCTCTTCAATGGCCCTTTTGATGATGTTAATTCCGAGCTCTTTGTCGTGGTTCTCTACCTTGAGATCATTCAGTGCGTCCAGGCAACGGAGGAAGGCAGTACCGCCGCCAGGGATTATTCCCTCTTCTACTGCAGCCCTTGTGGCGTTCAGAGCATCTTCCACCCGGGCCTTTTTTTCTTTCATCTCGGTTTCAGTGGCTGCGCCAACGTTAATGACCGCAACTCCTCCGATAAGTTTGGCAAGGCGCTCTTGCAGCTTCTCCCTGTCGTAGTCAGAGGATGTTTCATCGATCTGTGCACGGATCTGCCTTACGCGGCCCTCAATCTTTTCCTTGGAACCGGCACCATCAATAATAGTGGTATTATCCTTGTCGATTATAATTCTTTTTGCCGTCCCGAGGTCATGGATAGATACGTTTTCGAGCTTGATACCGAGGTCTTCTGCTACCATCTCACCACCGGTCAAAATGGCGATATCCTCCATCATGGCCTTGCGCCTGTCTCCGAAACCAGGGGCCTTTACTGCACAAGTCTGGAGGCTTCCCCTGAGCTTGTTTACCACTAAAGTGGCCAGGGCTTCGCCCTCAACATCCTCGGATATGATCATAAGGGGTTTGCCCATCTTTGCGATTTGCTCAAGGATTGGCAGAAGGTCTTTCATGCTGCTGATTTTTTTCTCGTGAATCAGGATATAGGGATCTTCCAGTATGCACTCCATCTTTTCCGGGTCTGTTGAGAAATAGGGAGAGGAGTAACCACGATCAAACTGCATGCCTTCCACCACATCAAGTGAGGTCTCCATGGCCTTGGCCTCTTCTACCGTAATGACTCCTTCCTTGCCGACCTTGTCCATGGCCTCGGCAATGATGTTACCAATGGTGGGATCGTTGTTGGCGGATATCGTACCTACTTGGGCAATCTCCTTCTGGTCCTTGGTGGGCTTGGTCATTTTTTTGAGCCCGCCTACGACAACCTCAACAGCCTTGTCAACTCCCCTCTTAAGAGCCATGGGATTGACTCCGGCAGCCACCAGCTTTGACCCTTCTGCATATATAGCCTGAGCAAGTATGGTTGCGGTGGTAGTGCCGTCGCCTGCGATATCACTGGTCTTGGAGGCCACTTCCCTTACCATCTGGGCACCCATGTTTTCGAACTTATCCTCAAGCTCGATCTCCTTGGCCACGGTAACGCCATCCTTTGTGATGACCGGAGACCCAAAGGATTTTTCAATGATGACGTTGCGGCCCTTGGGACCAAGGGTTACCTTGACTGCATTGGACAGGGTATCAATGCCTGTTAACATGGCCTCCCTGGCCTTTATATTATACTTAATTTCTTTGGCTGACATTGTTTGCTTAACCTCCGTTGTTAGTTTAACTATTCTTCAATAATACCAAGGACGTCGTCTTCTCTCATTATCAGATATTCTTCTCCGCCGATTTTTACCTCTGTGCCGGAGTATTTGCTAAACAGGATGCGATCCCCCTCTTTTACATCAAGAGGTTTGATCTCGCCGTTTTCAAGGATCTTGCCGTTTCCGGCAGAGATGACCTTTCCCTCGGCGGGCTTTTCTTTCGCACTGTCGGGGATGATAATTCCACCCTTGGTCTTTTCTTCTTCCTGTAAGCGTGTTACCAAAATTCGGTCGTGTAACGGACGAATTTTCATAGCATTTTTTCTCCTTTTTGCTATAAAATTATTCAGAATAAATAAATTAAAACGAGCCGAAAGCCTCGGGCCAAAAGGCGAGCGACTCATGTGAGTCCCCAAAGGGTATCTCGTATATGGTTTTATCTTAGCGGTTTAAAACGATGGCCATCCTGTTTTATTAGCACTCGCTAACGACGAGTGCTAATATAATTACGCTTTTTTGGAATGCAATACCTTTTGGCAAAATAAATATTGTAACCGTTCACGGGGTTACAA
>DFBQ01000062.1:33875-37788 GCA_002367355.1 Deltaproteobacteria bacterium UBA3076
ACAACAAAGCAGATGCGGTGCCCTGTAAACGCTTACTAAATATTTTATAACACATCCCTAATTACAGATAGCAACTCTTTATGGATCAGGCTGTTTGTTGCTAATATTTCCGGAATAAACGGAGAATAGCTGTTGCCCCGAAAGTCTGATATTTTTCCACCAGCTTCCTCCAAAAGGAGTTGGCCCGCGGCTGTATCCCATGGTTTGAGCTTAATTTCCCAGAAGCCGTCAAGCCGGCCGCAGGCCACATAAGCCAGATCCAGAGCAGCCGCCCCTGCCCTGCGGACCCCCTGCACCCTAATCAAAACCGCCTCAAGTACGGCCAAAACTTTTGCGGGTCTCTTTCGGACATCATAGGGAAAGCCTGTTGTCAGGAGGGATTTATCTAAAACCGGGATCCCTGACACCCTTATTGGCCTGCTGTTGAGCCAGGCTCCACTGTCGAGGCATCCGCAAAACAGTTCGTCCTGCATGGGACAATATATAACCCCTACCAGACTTCTGCCTTTTTCGGCATAGGCAATGGATACGGCAAACCATGGAAAACCGTGGGCAAAATTAGTTGTGCCGTCAAGTGGGTCAATTATCCAGACCGGCCCAGTGGGGATTTTATTGTAAATTGACCGTGATTCTTCAGCAAGGATTTCAGCGTGGAGCCCTGCCTTATCCAACATGGCAAGTATGGCATTCTCTGAGGAAATGTCGGCTTCCGTGACCAGGTCTATATCACCCTTATGCCTTATCTGGTGAGGTTTGCCGTATAATTCCCTCAAGATCTTTCCGGCCCTTAGGGCGGCCTTTGCTGCTATTTCTAAAATATTCGCCAAGTCCGGGCTGCAGCCCGCAACGCAGCTTTCAATTCTTTTCATATGTTTTTCCAATGAGGCTGGATGTCTCCGGGACCATTATCTCAACCCCAAGTGCCTCGTTCCATGGGTTATTATGGTTGTTTTTCGGTAATGCGGAAGAAATGCCAGGCCAGGAGAACTCCGCCAACGGTAATGGCGGAATCTGCGATGTTAAAGGCCGGCCAGTGGTATGAACCCACATAGAAGTCCAAAAAGTCAATAACAGATCTATAGCGGATTCTGTCTATCAGGTTTCCCAGTGCTCCGCCAAACACCAGAGAGGTCCCCCATAAAAACGGATAGCTGCGACTATGCAAGGTGCGATAAAGATAAATAAGACCGCCGAGGGCGACTACGCTTATTACCTGGAAAAATATGTGACGCCACTTATCCGACCCTGCCATAAATCCAAAGGCAGCCCCTGTGTTGGTTATGTAAGTAATATTAAAAACCCCCTGCAAAACAGGCCTTACTTCATAAAGATTGAGGTTAGAGACTACCATGGTCTTGGTAACCTGATCTGCGAGCACAACCAGGCAAGTCACGAATAAAAAGGATTTTATGGAAAAGGAGGTAGATAAGTTCATGGTTTGGGGTTTTCCTGATTTTTATCGCATTTAAGATCTTTGTAAAGTTTGCTGTCCGCCGGAAGCAGCTTCAGGGCCTTATTCTTGTGATATCGGGCAGATTGCTGATTTCCTATAGCCTTATAGTGACGGTAGAAATAGTAGTGTGCCTCACCCTGTTTTTCGAGAGCAGCGAAACATCTTCCCAACTGCAAGTAAATACTTGCAGGATCAGGCCAGGATTGTTTCAGGGTTTTAAGTATGGGAAGGGCTTTAGCCGGCTTTCCCTGCTCAAGATACGCCCTGGCCAGAAAGAACCTGGCAGTTGAATCTCCTGGATGTCTTTTACTGTAAGGACCTATAATCGAGACGGCCTTTTGATATTTTCCCGCTGTGAAGTAGGCCCTTCCCTGGTCCACCTTAAACTCAGGTTTTCCCGGGGTTGAAGATACAAGATTATCGAATGCTTTCATGGCCTTATCGTATTCCCGGGCGGCAAGAAGCGATTGGGCAAGACCATAGAGGAGGAATATATCATCCGGAGTGGCACGGAGTTCCCGTTTATAGTGTCTTATCATGACCACCGGGTCATGAGATAAGACACTCGTTTTCACCTGTATCTTTCTCAGCCCGAATGGGTCCTCCGGGAACTTTTGTACGCATCGCTCCCTGTCCCAGAGATCCTCCAGATAGGTCGTCCTCTCGCTGGCTCCTGGGTGGGTGGAGAGGTAACTGGGTATGGCGCTTGTCCCGAGCCAGCGATATTTCTGCATCTTCTTTAAGACAGTAAGCAGCCCCCGGGGATCGTATCCGGCCTTGCATATCCATTGACATGCCCTCCGGTCTGCCTCTTCTTCGTCTGTACGACTGTATTTAAGGGCTATAGAGGCATTTAGTGCGCCCGAAGTTGCGAATATGGCAGAACCTACCTGTCCTTGTCCCAAAAAGAGCCCGGCTATGGCTATGGCGGCAGTGGCTATGTTTATTCGCTGCATTCGCTCCATACGCCTGGCTATATGTCTTCCCTGAACGTGGCCTATCTCATGAGCCAGAACGCACAGCAGTTCATTTTCAGTATCTATGACCTCAAGCAGACCGGTGTGTACGAATACAAGACCTCCCGGCATGGCAAAGGCGTTCAGTCCTTCATCTTGTATGACGAAAAACTCGTAGTCAAAAAATTTGCCATTAACCTGGTCAAGCACCTTTTGGCCTACATCGGACACATATCCGACAATTTCCGGATCCTTTATCAGCGGGACCCGGGACTCAACCATACGCAGCAATTTATCCCTCATTTCCTGTTCTTCCTCAATAGACATCATTGCGGAGACAGGAGATGCCAAAAGCACAAAGGCAAAAGTCAAAAGGCAAAAGTAAAAAAGGCGATTATACATAGCTATACGAGTTAATTCTGTACGTAATACCTATTGAAAGGATTTAACTTCAGGTCCCTTTGATGAAGATACCAGATTTTCGATATCATGTGGGCATTTTGTTTTTTGCAGCCCTCTTTTTTCTTCGTCTGGCCTTTTTCCATTCAGGGTCGCGGTCTCGGGATTTTTTGTTCTTTTTTATTTTGTCAAGCCCAGATGACACTACGTGTGAAGGCGTGCCGCGGAGCACGAAGGCCCCTATCTGCTCAAGTCGTGGGGCAATGTCCTTCGGGGTTTTTTTGCCGACAGGCCCGGCCTCGCTGGATTTAGGCTCTTTGTGTTTGTCCTTCTCCCGCACAGGGGGGAGCGGTGGGATGTTCATCCATTGAGGATCCAGGCCTTCAACAAGGTACAGAACCTTGCCGGCCCCTCTGAAAACTACACCCGCCTTACTACTCTTAAGGGCCATTACCTCTGCTATAACAGGGTCCCTGCTTCTGCGCCTGCCGATTCTTAAAGCCATCTCCTTTTCAGTGGATAATACAATCCACTTCTTGTTTGTTTGTAGCCCACGAGCAATCACGTGTGCATGGGCTTTTGGTCTTATGCTGACGTAAAGCAATTCCGGGGGTGTAGCTTCCTTGTATTTAGTGAGATCAGGGCTCTGTAATTCCGGTCTCACCCTGACACGATTTTCCTGCCATTCGAATTTTTCCGGTCTGTAGAGGGAGAAGAGTTGTGTGAGACCCCTCTCGGTAATATGGGAAAACCCCGTCTCCTTCATAAGTGCCTGATGAAGTTCTTTGATAGAAACCCATCCGCCTTCATCCAATACTATGCCAAAGGCATCCGGCTGCCGGCCCAGCATGGCAAAAAGAATCTTTTCCAGCCGTTTTAACTCTTGCTTATCCATGGTTCCTTTTTTACATTGATCGCTCGTTTGTAATAATTTTGTAATAATTAAGTTGATGCAACGCCAGATATTTTCCCGTTTTGAAGAGAACGGCATTTATATTGTAGGTTGTGTGATAAAATAAGGCATCCTTCATTTTGTAGTTTACACTTTTTCAACATAGACGGATGCCAGCCATTAGCTGTTAGCTGTTAGGTAAAAACTTTGTAT
>DFBQ01000111.1 GCA_002367355.1 Deltaproteobacteria bacterium UBA3076
CCTATTGACCCTGTCATATCTATTCGTCAAAAAATCTCCCACATAGATCATGTATTCAAATGAAATCTTCTCTCCTTTTGTTTTTTCCAGAATTGTATCAAGGGTGCCATGGATAATTTTTTGCTTGTCTCTGTAGCCTGCAGAGATCACAAACGCTACGGGCGTATCCAAGGGATAGTGAGTCTTCAGCTTTTTTATCACCTTCTCCCTATCCAGAAACATGGTAAAAAAGACCATGGTTGCCTGGTGCCGCGCAAGCTCTTCAACACTGTCAAGGCCGGCATATTCCTCGCGCCCGAACGAGGCGGTAAGGATAACCGAATGTGCCTTTACTCCGGAAGTAACCCCTTTGCGTAAAGCGGCATTCGCGGCATTGAAGCAACTGACACCGGGAATAACCTCCGGGTCAAGGTCCTCAAATGCCTCCAAGTACCACATGTTCGGGCCATAAATTGTCGGATCGCCACTGTCCAGGACAGATACTACCTTACCCTCTTTTATTGAGCTGCGAATGGTCTCTGTAATCTCATAAAGCTGCTTGATCTTTTCTTCATACTTGAACCGTTTGTTCTTCTTTGCTTCCTCGGGCTTTTTCCCGTATATTGCAAAGAGTCCGAATCCCGGATCATGAATCTCCTTGCCCTGCAAAAGGATCGGGAATTTGTCGCGCAGTCTTTTGCTGCAAAAAACAATATCCGAATCCTTGATTGTATTGATCGCGCGCAGGGTAATATTATCAGGATCTCCATTGCCCACGCTTACAAGATATAATTGGGTACCGGGTTGCCTTTTCGCGCAAGCGCTTTGGACAAATCCGCCTATTGAAATAAATATTAAGGTTATGACAATGATGAACCATCTTGTTGTCAGAATAGAAAAGTTCCGCATATCCGTCTCCTTTATACTCTAAAGACTGAAAGACAAGGCAACGCCAAAGGTTTGATCGGTCGCAGGGTACCCGCTGACGTTCTGATATTCCTCGTCAAAAAGGTTTTTGATATAGAACTTGAGACGGGCATTTTCCATTATGCCGAACTCCTCAAAAAGCGTCTGTTCTATACCGAAATCGACTATGTGATAAGGATCTATATGGACCTCGGTAAAATACCATTCATCAGGAGCTATTTCCTCGGACACTTCCGTGACCTCTTTGGACTGGTATGCATAATCAAGCATCAATAGAGTGTTCTCAAAAAGATTAAAGCGCAGACCGGCATTCACGCGATGTTTGGCCCGCTGATCAAGGGTTGTTTCACCGGTCGGTTCCGACCCTTTGTTCTGAAAGTCCTGATATGCATAGGCAAGATAAAAAGACAGGTTGTCCAGCAGATGCCCCCCGAGTTCCAGCTCAACGCCATGCCTGTGAACTTTCTCAAGGTTGATTTTATAGTCCTTGTATTCCTGGCCATAAGGCACGGCGGGTCTATTACCACCTCTTGGGTCATACTCGTCGTAATCCCTGTTCGATGCAATGTAGTCCTTGATCTCGTAAAAGGCATAACCCGCTTTTAGGTTCACATCATTCCACAGCCTTCTTGTGAACACGAAATCAATGGCAATGCCGTGCTCGGGATCAAGCCAGGCCCCTGAAGGTATTCCCTGGCCGTTGTACACACCGTGATAATCCGGCGCATGCCATATCCTGCTCACCCCCAAAGACAAAGAAGTGTCTCGCAACATCTCTGAAATGTCATCAAGCTCATAGGTAAGAAACGATTTTGGCACCAATTGATTCCAATTTCTTTCGATCCACTTCTCTCTGCCGGTAATGTAAGCCTTACCTGTACTTGATCTATAGTTCTGTACCCAGATGTTGACATCTTCATATCGCAGACCGGCAGTCAGATGAAGTCTGGGAATTATTGTCCATTCGTGCTGTATATACGTGCCCCTGTTGTCAATTCTCTTTTTCTTCTTGCCCGGGCCGTTATCATACATCTGCGCCATATCAAAACCGACGGTTGTAACGTGATTTTCGCCCAACCTTATCTCGTCCTGAATTCTTCCACCATGCTGCCACCAGATGGTCTCCCATTCGGTGTATTCAGTCCCTGTTTCCTTGTCCCAATAATTCCTTTCGCGGTTTTCCTTGCTTTTGTAAGCACCGAGTGTCCAAATGCCAATAGGTGTGGGTTGTTCATAGTTCAGTCGATAAGAAGTGGCCTCCTTATCCCATGTTGGCTGTTCTATCGGCTCAAACGCCGAACTTGCTACTTTAGGATAATCAGAGTCATAATCAATTCGACCATACTGATCCGGCTGAGGATTATTATTTACCGGTATTTCACGATCAGCATCAGTGAACGAAGCGCTCAATGTGATATGCCCATCTGAAGGAAGGATGTATCCTATTCTTCCGAATACGGTATCGATATCCGCCTCATTATTTCTGAGATAACCATCAGTCCGATATTTCTGAAATCCCAGATCATATACAAAAGAATGAACACCGCCCTGCAGATTTATATTGTGATTCTGAGTGTTGTAAGACCCATAGCTGGTTGTTAGATTCACTTCCGGTTTTAAGGTGGAATATTCTTCTGGCGTTTTCGTGACCAGGTTAAGGACACCCCCTATACTCTTACCAGGGTACAGAGCAGAATGAGGTCCCGGCATAATTTCAATGCTCTCTATCAACCACGTCGGCAACAGTGCATAGTCAACGATATGGCTTGATTTTCTCCCACCGGTTTTCTGAACGGTTAAACCATCTATGGCAGTAACAAAGCGACTGGCGCTGAAACCCCTCATATAGATGGTATCATCATCCGGCACAAGATCGGTCTCACCACGAAAATCGATGATCGCCCGGTCTTTTAGAATATCGGTAATATTTTGCGGTATACCGGGTGTCTCATATTCTTCGACATTTATCGTCGTGGCAGAAGGTGTGATTACGACACTTCCTTCCCTGGGAGCCGTTACCTGTATCTCTCCAACCTTACGAACCTCTTCTTCTGCTATACACAATTGTGAAATGCTTACCAGGACCATTGCCAGCAAAACAGCCATTATTTTACAGTGTTTCATGCAAATATCCTTTATCCTTTATTGTCGAGGGCGCTTCGCGCCCTCGACAATCGCGGCGATTATTTTATGCATCTTGTGAGATATTTCATTAACGGGCTTTTTCCCTCTTTTGATCCAGAAAATCACCTACATAAACAAGGTGTTCAAAAGGAAATTTTTCATCCCCGACCTGCTCCAGGATCGTATTTAATCTTCCCCTGATCACCCTTTCCTTTTCCTTGTATCCTGCATATACGACAACCGCGACAGGGGTCTGGGGAGAATAAAGGTTTGTTAGTTTGTCCACCAGGTCCTTGAATTTGGTGTGCATGGTAAAGATAACCATAGTGGGATGGTGTCCTGATAATTTTTCTGCTTCACGAATGGTTGTAAGAACGACTGCGTGGGTCTCTTTTCCCGATGCGACGTCTTTGCGTAGCGCAGCATTTGCCGCATTGAAACAGCTTACCCCTGGGATAACCCACGGGTTGACGTCTGCAAACTCTTCCAGATACCAGCGATAAGGCCCTCCATAGATGAGGAGGTCTCCGCTGCCTAATACTGCTACTGTTTTTCCCGCAGCGATTGCTGAACGAATCCCTGAAATCAGTTTCGCCCGTTTTACCCTGTTTTCTTCGCACCTTCCCCTTTTATCTTTGTCCTCTATCCCGGAACAATCTCTTCCGTAAGTCCGCCAGCCGCTTAAGGAAATATCCAGAAATTCCTTTCCATCAAGGTATTCCGCAAGTTTCTCCTTTGTCTTTTCGCGGCATACGATGACATCAGATTTCTTTATCGTATTGACGGCCCGCACGGTGATCAGGTCGGCATCGCCGACCCCTATACTTACCAGGTAGAGTGCAGGTTCCCCCTTTTCACTTGATGAGGCATGACTTGCACCACAGGGTTGTACGAAAAGTAATACAAAAAAGGCCATAAATACCAGGGCACTTGACAAAGCTCCTGTTTCTCTTTCATAAGTCTTCAGCATTACAGATTCCTCCTGTTTTGGCTATCGGCAGCTTCCTTGATTCGCTCCGCCATCCCCTCATAAGTCTTTCTAATGACCGACAGTCAGGCTCGTAGAATAGGAATACTCATCGGCTTCAGCCTTATTTGGATAAGCCTTTATAAGCCCGGGTCCCATTGTCAGGCGCACCTATTTGATGTAGTAACCGGAAACCCGCCATTTTCCATCCTTGTCCATCATCGGGGTGACTGTCTCCACGGAAGACTTCTTTCCTTCAAACGATGTCTTGAACTGGATTACCACATATTGTCCATCCGGTGCGCCAGGCAAGGTGGTTCTGTACTGTCTTGACATGATCTCTCTTGAAACGAACTTGCCAAGCGGCTTCCTGACAGCACTCAAGGATTGCTTCCAGTGCTGTTTGGAAACTTGCGTTTTGAAGCTTTCCGCAGCAGTTTCCCAACTTTTGCCGTATTCAGCACTATCCACAAGGGCCAGCCATTCCTCGGCGGCATCGACTGCGTTCTTCTCCAACATCTCATCCGCAATTACGACTCCGC
Source organism: Deltaproteobacteria bacterium UBA3076 (assembly GCA_002367355.1). Lineage (GTDB taxonomy): Bacteria > Desulfobacterota > Dissulfuribacteria > Dissulfuribacterales > UBA3076 > UBA3076. Next base: position 4,540 of record DFBQ01000111.1, read on the forward strand.
TTATGAAGATAGCGCAGGCCAAGCCCAGCAACACAACCAGTATTCTCTTTTTCATAATACAGATTCTCCTGCTATCAAAAGCCCAAGCCACTTTTCATCAACCTTTTTCAGATCATCCAATATCGTCCCCAGCCTGCTCTTCAAAACCCTCTCTTTTTCCGCGTAACCCGCGTAATAGACTATGGCCATCGGAAGATCAGGCGGATAATATTTCCTGAATTCCTCAACAAGCCTGTCCATTGAGGACAAGGACATATAGAAGACCATTGTGACGTCATACCTGGAGATGTCTTTCAGAATACTGTCACCATTTTCATGAGATTCTCCGAACAGGGAACGGGGTGAAGTGAGCATGACGAATCTTGTTTTATCACCTGTCATGGGCCTTTTAAGCGCTGCGCTGGCGGCATTAAACGCGCTCATCCCCGGAATGACTTCAATACAGCGTTCGTCAAATCCCTTTAGCAACCAGTGAAGAGAGGGGCCATAGACACACGGATCGCCTCCATCCAACATCGCCACGGTCCTGCCCTGCTCAATTTGCTGCATTACAAAGGTCTGAACCTTTTTTCTCTGTTTTTCAACCCGTTGAATCCACTCCTTGTAATTCGTTTTTTTTAATTTTCCCGCCTCTTCGCCATGTATCCCCTCCCACGGATTAAAGGCCACCTTGTCGGGATCTATATGTTTGCCGAATTTCTCAAACTTTTTGGGCATTCCAGGAGAACACAGGATGACATCCGCCTCTTCAGTAACAGCAAGGGCCCTTGGCGCTGTGAGATCAGGCCCGGCAGGCCCCATTCCCACAACATAAAGCTTGCCTTTTTCCCCTGCATAACTGATAGATATGAAAAAACAAATTATAAGCAAAAAAGTTGATGCCGCCATAGGGTACTTGGATCTTTTCATTATTTCTCTTTCCATAATTTACTTCCTCTAAAACCAGAACTTGACTTTACCCATAACAACCCTCCCGGGTGACACTGAGTCATAATCGTCATATTTGCCAAACACATACTTTTTGTCGAAGATATTCTCGACCTGTAAAGACAATCCCACACGCTCAGAAAATTTCCTGGAGATAGACAGATCAAAGGTGGAAAACCCTCCCAGCTCAATTGTATTTTCAATATCCTGGTACCTCTTGCCACGGTAGTTGTAGATAAAATTGACATTTAAGAACCTGGCATTGGAATACATCACACCTGCCCTGGCCTTGTGTTTAGGATAATCGTCTATAAGATTGCCTTCATTTTCCGGGTTGATTGGATCTTTCTCAATACGTGTGCTGTTATATGTATAGTTGGCAAAGAGCGACAGCCAATCCGTGGCAGCCCACTTCAGTTCAACCTCTATTCCATGTATTTTTACTTCATCAAGATTATCCCTCTTATACCAGCTCTTAGATATATCCACGGTCCTGCTTGCGATAAGATCCTTGGCATAAGATTGATAATAAGTGATCCTGGCCCACACGGTGTCGAAAAATACCTTCTCAGCTCCCAGGTCATAAGAGACGATCTCTTCAGGCTCCAGATCCGGATTGGCAATGGTCACACCAGTACCCCGTGTATGAGTCTTGTATAATTCAAAAAGTGTGGGTGCCCTGAATCCCCTGCCTATGGAAGCCCTTATGGCCGTATTTTCTTCAGGGTGGAAGACAACTCCACCTTTAGGTGAAAATTCCTCCCATATTTTTTCAGGGTAGACATTATCATACAGCCCGTAACCTTTGCTTTTACCGGTATCCCGTTCTTTTCCATTGTCGGACTCAATGAAATCGTATCGGCCCCCTATATTGAAGATCAGTTGATCATCAAGAAATTTCATCTCATAGTTCAAAAATGGAGAGATAAAATTCTGATCTCCTCCTGCTTCATACTCCCTGTCTTCCGTGAAATAGGTATACTTTGTCTCAAAATGAACATCCTTATAAGCTGTTCCAAGGGTCAAAATGTTTGCCTCGGAGAAATTGATGCTCGACTGAAGTTCTCCACCCCAGGTCAATACGGGAAAGTGTTCTTCACGATTAATCGCTTCATACATTAATTTGCCTTTTTTTTCGTCAATATAGGCGGTCTTTTCATCATCATTCACATACGCCAGAGCCTTCCAGTCAAACATCTCCCCACTTCTCGAATATTCAAGCCAGTAGCGATAATCCTCCTTTTCACCATAGAAGAATTCCCTGCCCTTATTCATCTTGTGCTCGTAACGCAGGAAAGCAAAAGAGATATCAGAACTCTCATCAATATCATAGCTGAGCTTGGCCAGGAATCTGTTAGACCTCCGGTATCTCTCGATATCATAATCCTTCCTGGGTTCGACCATATAAAACCCGTCAGACTCTTCATATTTACCGTTTAAGAGAAGACCAAATCCCCCGATCTTTTGACTGACAAAAGCCTCTTCAGAGTGGGTATCACTTTCGCCATACTGGAAAGTCAAAGAGGTCTCTCTGATCTCTCTGGGCCTCTTTGTGATGATATTGACAACTCCGCCCAGACCCTCGGAACCGTATAGTGCTGAAGATGGACCGCGCACAATCTCAATCCTTTCTATGGCATCTTTTGGAATCTGACTCCAGGCGATCCAGCCGATACTGTTATTGGCATTGTCATTTTGAGGGACCCCATCAATGAGCATAAGGGTCCTCTGGGTAATGCCGCCGGTTACACCGCGCATATCTATAGGACCTTTTATGCCTCCGGTTTGAAAGCCGTAATGTCTGACATTATCTATCCCGACTTCTGTCCTAAGGATATCCTCTGCTCTCTCAAAAGGACTTGCCTCGATCTGCTCTGCATTGATGACCGTGACACTTGACGGGACATCAATAATCGGCCTGATTGTTCTGGTGGCTGTAACCGAGATCTCGTCCAGCTTAATAACCCGGTTTTCCTCAGCTTTTATGCTTTCCCCTGCCTGGCATACCTGCAAGAAAAAAAGACTGAAAGCACAATTCAAAATAACAATCAGCTTTAACAAAGAAGGCCTTGCATCTATTTTCCTGTTCCTTTGTCTCACAACCAACCCCTTTCCCTTTGTTCACTCTGGAACCGTTCACATTAAAATCCAAAACTCATGGAGACACCAAAAGTCTGGTCGGTTGCCGGATATCCGCGGGAAGTCTGATATTCCTCGTCAAACAGATTGTTTACATAGAATTTCAGCACTCCGTCGTTGAAATAACGCCACTCTTCAAAAAGTGTTTGCTCCACGGCAAAATCGAACAGGTGATAACTATCGATTTGGACTTCCCGAACCTCCCATTCACCAGCGTCTTCATCTATGACATCAACGATTTCCCTGACCTGCTTGTCCTGATATTTATAATCCAGGAAAAGCAGAGTGTTGTCAAAAAGGTCATAACGAAGTCCTGCATTAACTCGATGCTTGGCACGATCGCTCAGCCTTTCATCTGCAGCCTCCTCAGGCCCGCCATCATGTGGCCCTTTGTATTTCCAGTCGTTGTAAGAATAACTCAAGTAGAACTCAAGATTATCGAGAATATGCCCGTTGAGCTCAAGCTCTATTCCGTCTAAATGGACCTTTTCCAGAGCAACTTTTCTGCGGCCCCAGAGCGATCCTTTGTAATAGTCGCTGCTGCTATCGGCCGAGATGACATAGTCTTTTATCTCATAATGGGAAAAATCCAGGTTCAAGCTGATGTCTTTCCAGATTCTCCTTGAAAGCACCAGGTCATATCCAACGCCGTGTATGGGATCGACCTCGATCCCTGATCCCCAGCTTCAGACCTCGCAAAAGGAGCGTGGTGTCCATATCCTGCTGACACCCACTGATAAAGAGGTATCTCTTAATACATCTGCAAGGTCATCAAGCTCATAAGTAAGAAAGGATTTCGGGACAATCTGGTGGTATTCCCTTTCAATGTATTCTTTCTGTATTGCAGGGTCTTTATAATGACCACCTTCCGACGAACTCCAATTGCTCCAATTAATACTGATATCCTCGTGCCTGAGACCGGCAGTCAGGGTAAGCCGCGGCATGATATTCCATTTATCCTGAATAAACCCTGCATAACTTTCAACTATCTTTCTGGTGTGCCTGCTGCTGAGTTGCGCAGTATCAAACCCCACGGTTATGAGATGATCGTCAAAGAGTTCTATGTCATCCTGAATCTTCCCTCCCCAGCTCGTATAGCAGGTTTTAGCTTGTGGTTCGTCTTTGTCCTTAAAGTCAAACACCTGGTTCTCATACGTATAGTATGCTCCCAGGGTCCACGAACCGATGGGTGTCGGCTGTTTCATATTGAATCGTAAGGAATACGGCTCTTTGAATCGCTCAGGTTTTCTGTCCGGGTCTTTCCACCGGCTTGAGACATCCTCCTGCCTGACTACAGGATAATCAGAGTCGTAGTTATCTGTATCAGGATCGAACCGCGCAGTTAAAAGTTAGGTTAGGTGACATTCTATTTTCGTTACTTTTTCTCTTTTGTATCACTATGTTATATATAGAATCCTTGGCACCTATTCATTTCTGATAACTATAATGTACAAACTGTATTTTTGCGGTTCAAGTGGAATATTTAGCTATTTTAACTACTTAATATCACAACCAAAACGACACACGCCCGCCACGGGTTGAGGGGAAAGGGCATGGAAACTTAACTGCGCGAAACATACATTAGCCACAGGCTGTCCGGTCTCTTTATCCGTATAAGATGCGCTCAGACTGATATACCCGTCAGAAGGCAGAATAAAGCCGAGTCGACCGGATACGGTATCAATATCCGACTCGGTGTTCCTGAGATAGCCATTGGTACGATATTTCTGGTACGAAAGACCGTAATCAAACCAATTGATCCCGCCTTCGACGTTAATACTGTGATTCTGCGTATTGTAGGATCTGTAACTGGTTGTTACCTTGAAATCCGCCTCAGGGGTTTCATGTCTTTCCGGAATTTTGGTTTCAATGTTGATCACTCCTCCGAGGGCCTTGCCTGAATAGAGCGCGGAATGAGGCCCTGGAATTATCTCGATAGTCTCTATCTGTCCAAGCGGAATGAGGGAGAAATCCACAAAATGTCCTCCCCAATATCCTCCGGTTTTTTCAATGGCAAGGCCATCCTGGGCAGTGACAAAATTGCGACTGTCAAAACCTCTCATATACACACTGTCGGGTTCAGGCACCAGATCGCTCTGCCCGCGAAAATCTATTATCGCCCGGTCTTTCAAGATATCAGTGATATTTTGTGCGACAATGGGTGACTCATACTCTTCGACGTTTATCGTCGTGACAGAAGGTGCGACTACGACACCCTCCTCCCTGGGAGCGGTCACTTGTATCTCACCCACCTTGCGGACCTCTTCTCCTGCCATACAAACCTGCGAGACAGACAGGATCATTATTCCCAGCAAAATGCCTGTCATTCTGAACCGTTTCATAGCAAACATCCTCTCTCCTTAATCCAATTCGTTCCGGCAATATAAGCCCAGGCATATTCAGTAAAAAACAGATGCCAGTGGGCTTCACCTAAAAGGCGGACAGCGAACCTTGGCCGGTGTCTGCTGCCTCCCATTTCATTCTCGCTATCAAGGATACCAATATGGATGATACCACAAGGGCGGATACGACCAGTAAGGATAGGGATAACGATAGAATTTTTCTTCTTTTTTGGGCTTAAAAAGATGGATCACCCTGATGGAGATGAGCGGATAGGTGTAATCTATCTCCCCCAGGGGCAATACCCTCTTCTCCTTAATCTCTCCTGCCACTGCTACTTCCCTTCCTCTGGTATAAATCGCTGTATCCAGGTAACCGTCATACAAGGCCAGGAACCTCCCATCAGATTCATCAACATCCATGGGTCTTCCCTGCAAGTCAGCCGGCTTTTGAAGTATCTCGATCAGGGTCCCCTCCTTTGTGTTTTTGGAGCCGAGAATTATTCCGCTTATAAGAACTGTCTTCCCCTTGCAGGCGTCCGGGTCTTTAATTACCTGTTTAAAGGTTATATCTCTTGATATTTCCTTCCTCAGGTCCTTTGAAATCAAAGGGGTACAACCGGTAGAAATTAAAAAAAGGCACATTAATATTAAGAAACAGGAAATCCTTCTCATTCTGAACCATCCTTTCCAATACTCTTATTCCTTTTTTCAAAATATACGTAGAATAAAATACCTAACGCTATTGTCCCTAATCCGAACAGTGAGATAACTGGCTTACTCTTGACGCAGAAGTAGATAATCCACAAGTTTCCCAAGATAAAAAGCAACGGTGTCACAGGATACCCAAATGTCCTGTAACTGTTCGGCGGATCAGGTTGTCTGAACCTGAGCAGCATCATTCCCACTACAGTGAGCATGGCACATAGTGAGAGCGTAAAACCAATATATAAAAGAAGCTTATCAAAAGATCCGGTAATGACCATAATGATGGCAATACCTGCCTGGAGCACAATGGCATATACAGGCGTCCTGCGATGGGTGTCCACCTTACCGAAAAGCTCAAAAAAGACACCGTCTTTTGACATGGCATAATAGACCCTTGGTCCGACCATAATCATGGCGCTCAGAACTGAAAGGAGGCCTATGGTAATAGCGCCGCTGAAATATCTGCTGACATGGTCACCGAACAAAGAAACAGCAGATGTTGCTCCGACATCAAGGACCCCGCTCATCTCTTCTGCAGGAAGCGCGTAAATATACACGACGTTCAAGAGCAGATAGAAACACATGACCAGGACTGTGCCGGTAAAAAGGGCGAAAGGGATGTTTCTACCGGGCCTCTTGATCTCACCTCCAAGGTAAGCAGCGGCATTCCATCCGCTGTAAGCAAATGAGACGAATATAAGCGAAACAGCAAACTTGTCTTGAAATACTGAGCTTATATCCAGGCCTTCAGAGAAGTTTTCTGTTGAGCCATGACCCAGACACAGTCCGGCTATGATAAAGACAACAACGATGCCCAGTTTAAATACTGTCAATCCATTCTGGACTCTGGCGCCCAGGAAAACACTGTGATAATGAATCAGCGAAAAGATGATGATAACAGCCACTGCCAGCAAGGTAACCGGTGATATGATAAAAATATCAGACCCCAAGAAGGGAATGGTAAATTCTGAACTGGAAGAGGGGGACAGGGTGCGGAAAAAATAGGTGGCAAAGGCAATGGATGCCGCTGCAATAGGGGCTGAAAAACCGACGATCAGAGAGATCCAGCCGGAAAGAAAGCCCATCCCCTTGCCAAAGCTCTCCCGCAGAAACACATACTCCCCGCCGGCCTTGGGGAACATGGCGCCAAGCTCTCCATAACAAAGAGCGCCGCACAGGGCGAATACGCCCCCGACAAACCAGCAGAGAAGCATGGTTTGAGGATTGCCTAACTCTTGTATGATGAAACCCGAGGTGGTAAATATGCCGGTCCCCACCATGTTGGCAATCACCAGGACCGTGGCGGAGAAAAGACCGATTTCTCGCTTCAGGTGATGACTATTCAGCGTATTTTTCAAAAACCCCTCCGCAGGCCCTATCATTACCATCTCCCTGGTAATTGCCAAATGGGAAAAGAACAATTACAGCCCTATGCCAGGGAAACAACGGCATCCGGCTTCATTTGACGGATTCTATTTCACCTCAAAGGTCATTATGCTGGCATATTGCCCGGTATCGCACTCTGATTCATCCCCATAGGGCTTTTTATGCGGCACCTTAATCAACCAGATACCCGGATTTGTGATGCGAATTCTGGCTATGCCGTTATTGCCGGTCCTTGTTGTAAAGGCATAGTCTTCTCTTGTTGAGAATCCTACATAAGTGGCGTGCACATACTCACCGAGAAGCGGTTTGCCCTGAAACAGTACCTTCACAGGAAGATAGTCTCCTGCCTTGAGCAGGCAGGGGTCCTTCTGGGGCACAACTTCAATGGTCTGTCCCAACACGGTTTTGTACGCATCCCCACCGGGCTTTCCTGCATGGAAGATCGCCTTGGCAAAGAACTCCACATATCGGCAGCTCAGGGCATTGGAAAGCCCTTTTTTGCTCTGCATTTTCCTGCCTTCAGGAGTCATGGTCATAAATACCGGCTTCATTACAGCACTTGCCAGATATGTCCCTTCTTCTTCCAGGTTCAGAGGAACTCCAACCTCATTGAAAAATGATTCAGGATCAGGTTTTTTCAATACAAAGTCTTTTCTCTTTCCTGATGGATCCAGATAGAAAAACTCCTTCATCTTTTCAGGTTTTCCCAGGTCGGCAAAAGGGAGTGAATGGGCCAGATACAGAAAGACCTTTGCAGTCCCTCCAACCTGATAATCGTAATGATCCAATCCCAGCCAGAGGTTGTGCGCATTTGCAGGCAGAGTAATCATGGACAATGAAATGACCAGGATAAAGCCTGTCAGCCACGATAGTTTCTTTTTTCCCCATTTCATTACTTTTCTCCTCCCTTTCCGGCCCAGTCATGGCTGGACGCTGATTCAATATCTATGAAACGATCAAACGCAGGTCAAAAATTTCTGAATCTGAATTCAGAATCATTGTGAGTGCAGTTATGTCATCCAGCGCCACGTCCGTGTCGACCAGCAGCGCCATTTTGTTCGTATGAGCACACAGATTGGAAACGAAAAAAAGAGACAGGCAAAATGTGATTATGATTACTGATCGCTTCCTTATCATTTGATGATTCCTGCGATATCATGAATTTCGATTCATTTTTTGGCCGCCTCATATGGCCCCGGGCGGCAAGATCCACTCGGCTGCAGCCAGGATTATCGCTATTACGAAAACCATCTGCTTTACTTGCTTCATAAATAGCCCCCCTCAGGTCCTCTCAATAATTGACATGTGATTTTTTTGACAGTAAGTAACACAAATGTCAATACCTTGACAATAAATTTTCAAAAAAAGTAGGTGGTAGAGCTTTAAGAAACAAGGTGACGTCCTTTATTATCCCGGCAATGTTACAATCCTATTCGACCTGCCCGAAGGATAGGGCTATGCTGAGGAGCAATCCGAGCGCCGAGGCAGGGACCAAGACCGAAGAGGGTGGCTTCTGCATAAATTGCCAGGTACGCAAAAACCAGAAGAACCGTTAATTATGCCTAATATAACCTTTTTGCCGGCCAACGTGACTGTAGTCGCAGATCAGGATGAAAATCTGCTAAGGGCAGCTATGAGGGCCGGAGTACATATTAACTCCTCATGCGGTGGAGCAGGGGTATGTAATAAATGCCGCATTCTCCTGGAACAAGGACAGGTCCGGGGAGAGGCCTTACCTGAGGGGGGATGGAAGGCCTGCGCCACCTTTCCGGTCTCAGACGTGGTGGTCCGTGTACCGATTGAGTCTGAGATGGACCGAAAAGTTCTCAGACGACCGACGGCCGGAAAGGCTGCATCGTGGATCAAAGCTCAAGGTGAAGTCATGAGTTGGAAGCTGCATCCTGCAGTGCGAAAACACGTTATTAGCTTGCCTCAGCCAAGTCTTCAGGACAGTGCGAGTGATCTTGACAGGCTAAAACGCGAAGTTGTCCAGGGCAGGCTTCAGGCAATTTCACTGGAGGTAGATAACCAGGTCCTTTTTAATCTGCCGGAATCTGTCCGGAGCAATGACTGGAGAGTCACGGTCAGCTTGATGGAGGGCGCAAAAAAAGATGTCCGTCGTCTAATTCGTGTGGAGCCCGGTGATACCACAGGCCAGCATCTGGCTGTGGCCGTGGATATAGGGACTACTACCGTGTCAGCTCAATTAGTGGATCTTAGAAACGGAGATGTCCTGGGAGAGGCATCCAATTACAATCCGCAGATCAGTTATGGGGAAGACATCATCTCCCGTATAGAGTTTGCAAGAAAGGAGGAAGGCCTTAAGACGCTGCAAAAAAAGATAATTGAATGTCTTAATGGGCTCATAGGGGAACTTTTTTCAGACACGGGCCGGGAGAAGGAGGCTTTGAGTTTCATTACCATAGCTGCAAATACCGTAATGATTCACCTTTTTCTCGGACTTGATACGCGTTTTCTGAGGACCCAACCCTATACTCCTGTTGCCACACAATTCCCTCCGGTAAGGGCCATAGAGTCAGGTATAAATGTTCCTGAGCACGTACGCATGTTTTTAGGCCCTTGTGTTGCCAGTTACGTTGGTGCGGATATCGTGGCCGGAGTGGTAGGCGTGGGGCTTAACCACCATCCTGAGCTTACGCTCTTTATAGATTTAGGAACAAACGGAGAGATCGTCCTTGGAAATCAGGACTGGATGGCCTGTGCAGCCTGCTCAGCAGGTCCTGCTTTTGAGGGTGGCGGGATAAAGCACGGCATGCGCGCTACCACAGGGGCGGTTGAGGTAGTGCACATACATCCCGAGACGTTTGAACCTATGGTCTTGACCATTGGGGGCAGGAAGGCCAAGGGAATATGTGGATCAGGTATAATCAGCCTGCTCGCAGGCCTTTTTATGGCAGGTGTGCTGGATCAGCAGGGGAAGTTTTATAACGATTTGGGGACAGGGAGGGTTCGCCCGGGCAGGGATGGCTGGGAATATGTATTAATAGAGGCGGAATCTACTTCCATAGGTCAGGATATTGTATTCACAGAGGCGGATATTGAGAATCTTATCAGGGCCAAAGGTGCCATGTTTGCCGGCTATTATACATTACTGGAATCAGTAGGTATGGGATTTGAAGATCTGGAACGGGTGATACTGGCGGGCAATTTTGGAAGCTACCTGGATATTGACCAGGCCGTCACCATAGGGCTGCTTCCTGATATTCCAAGGGACCGCTTCTTTTTTGCAGGCAACAGCTCTCTCCTCGGGGCAAAGGCCTCGGCTGTTTCGTGGCCTGTCACAAAAGAGCTATACGAGGTCGCACGGATGATGACGCACTTTGACCTCAGCGATAGCCCACGGTTCATGGAACACTATGTCTCGTGCCTGTTCCTGCCTCATACGGATCAGAGATTGTTCCCGTCAGTCAGGCTGGACTGATTTCATGGCCCTTCTGAAGGCCTCTGCGTAATCTTCCGGGTAGTGACCTGTGATCCATCTTTCTTGCCTTTCGCTGAAAGCACCCGGGGAACCGGGGAGTCTAGGCAGAAAGCAGTAAAAGAGGCGCTGATCCATATCCGGATTATTGAAGCGCTTTGAGATTTCGTAGGCCGTGACCATCCGGGCCCCCAGTCTGTCCAGAGTCCGGATTAGGAGTCTGATGCAGTGATCCAGGGAGTTTCGGACCTCCGGGCCTGCCTCAAGCACATTACCCACAGGGCAAGTGGTCATAATCCGGACCTCGCCATGGGAGCGCTGAGCCTTGGGAACATGGACCATGACGTTTTTATCTTCGTAGACAATCAGACTTGATGCCAGGTCCTCTTTCTTGTCTAATCGTTTATTAGAACGGATTGCCCTTAAATAGGTCTTAAAAAAAGGCCGGCCATAGGTCTTTTCATAAAGCGCTGTAAAAAGGGCCACCTGGTCTCCCACTGCATAGGTGGGGATTGATTTTGAGCCAGCCTCCTCCGTGTTTATGGATTTCATATTGGGAGGTATCAGTGCAAACTGCTGATGAATCTGCTGGTGGGATGCATGTAATCTGTATCCTGATGAAGAGAAATCAAAGCCATAGTTCCAGCCCCAAAGGGTGGCTGTGTAAGGTAGCTTTTCTCCTTTTTCCAGTCTGTTTGCAACTTCTTCCACGACCGCCTGTCTCAAGGATTCAAGTTCAGAGGCTGATAAGGTATTTTTGTCTTTCCGGGCAATTCCCTGCGCAATATTGAGGTTGAGGGCCATTTGAGTATAGACCCGCTGATAATAGAGGTGACGCAGGCCGGTCATATCTTCGGGAAGCAGTTCCTCTGCCCTGTACCTCACACAGTCGTGGGCCATATTAGATGCATAATGACCCCATGGGATGTAGCTGTCGGCTCTGAGATACTCCCATATGTGTGTCTGAGTTCCGGATGTGTACTCGCCGACAATCGGACTGGTCCCCTGAATTCCGGGTATCAATACCATGGCCAGCTTATAATTATCCGGACAGGCTATATTGTTACCAAGCACCTCAAAGAGCTCCTGATCGAACAGAACCGGTTTGGGCCGGCCTTGTTTATCATTTTCATATTTCACACCGACCGGATCCAGGTTATTGTCCAATTCAAACTTGCATGCCAAATGGGCGATGGCCTTGAGGAGTTCACAGTCTTTGGATGCCTGGGCCAGGGACAAAAGAACGGACCTTGAGAGATCTTTCAGTGAATATGCCTTTTCGTTCGAACCTTTTAGGCACCCATTCAACAGATCTTTCAGTAATGGCGAAGGCTTATCCGATTCCTCATCGCATCTTGTGAATCTGAATTGTTCCGGGTCCTTTGAGAATTGCCTGGCCTGGTCATATAGAATGTATGTAGCACCCCAGAAAGGAAAGGCATTGGGGATCTCACAGACCCGGCCCGCATTATTAATAGCAAGGTCGCCCTGTGGAAAGTTGGCCTGGTTATTGATTGCATTGCCGTCTGAATCGTGGCCCAGCACAGCCAAGGCGTCGGCCTGTCTGAGGTTTACGACTTTGTAAGATGGTTGGTGAAGGGCACAAATAAAAACCCCTGACGGATCTATGCACGTGCGAAGAATATCTTGCTTCACATCACCCCTGTTCATTGTTTGCGAGTTGTTTTGATTAACTACCCATATCCCTTTACCCTTGTAGAGTCAAGTTACAAGCAGCTTAGAAAGAGTGCAGGCGTTCAAAGGTTCAGGGTTCAACGTTCAGGGTTACCTTTCTTTCGTCGATTCACCACTATCTTCGATGCGAGCCTGATTGCTGCCTCAAGGCTTGCGCAATCCGCCTTTCCTGTACCGGCTATATCATATGCGGTCCCGTGATCTACTGAAGTCCTGATTATTGGAAGACCTAAGGTCAAGTTGACCCCGTCCCGGAAATGAATAAGCTTAAAAGGGATCAGCCCCTGGTCATGATACTGGCAGACTACAGCGTCAAATTTCCCATTGATAGCCTGATAAAACACTGTGTCCGGGGGATAAGGGCCACTGGCTGCTATGCCCTTTTCCCTGGCCATTTCTATAGCGGGTGTTATGACCTGTTCCTCCTCATTACCAAACATCCCGGACTCGCCTCCGTGCGGATTCAGCCCGGCCACGGCAATCTTTGGTTCTTTTAGGCCAAATTCATTTTTTAAGGAAAAATCAGTAAGGGAAATTACTTGAAAAATCTTTTCCGTGCTGATGCTGTCTGCCACCTCCCTCAAGGGGCAGTGTATGGTCACAAGGGTTACCCGGAGTCTGTCGCCTGCCAACATCATGGCGTATCTTTCCGTGTTGGTCCTGTCAGCCAGGATCTCTGTATGCCCCGGGTAGTCGATACCGGCAAGCTTAAGACCCAGCTTGCTGACAGGAGCAGTCACAAGGCCGGTGAGCCTCTCTTCCCGGCAGAGTCTAATGCCCTCGGTGACATACTCAAAAGAGGCCTTTCCTGTAGCGGAGTTCGGTTTGCCCCAAGGGACACCCTCAATGTCAAGGCTGGTCCTGGTAATTACATGTATCGCACTGCCGGAAATGGGATCGCCGGGCATCCAGGACTTAAGGGGAATGTTGATATCAAGTGCCCTTGATGCCTTTTTAAGTATGTTCATGTCCCCTATGACGACTGCCGGAGGGGACAACAACCATTCAGGATTGGCAGCAAATGCCTTTATAATAATTTCAGGACCGATTCCTGCCGGACAGCCCATGGTGATGCCGAGGTGATTTGGTGATTTGGTGATTGAGTTATCCGGTGATTGTAATCTGCGAGTATGTGCATGCATCTGCGATTCTATCCTGGATTCAGTGACCTGTTTGTCTGTTTCGGTCTGTGTGTGTCTGTGGCTAAAAACTTGCTGGGTTGCTAATTCGGGAATTATGCCTGTTATTTCCGTTTTATCAAGGAAGTTACAAATAGCTGAGATATCTGCTTCATATATCTTTTCCAGCCAGAAAGAAAAATAAGCGAGCAGCTCATCAAGCAGAGAATCTCGAGATACCCGGCAACCTGTAGCGCTTGATATGGAACATGCCTTTTCCTTGAGATCTTCCGGGAAGGCATCTTCCGGAGTACTAATGTTTATGCCTATTCCGATTATCCAGGCAGAACCTTCAGATCCGCTTGCCAGCTCGCAAAGTATGCCGGCTATCTTTCCATCCCCTATATACAGGTCGTTAGGCCATTTTATTCTGATGGATGGCAGCTTGGCGCAGCGAGACCTGGTGAGAAGGGATTGTATGGCGGTTGATGATGCAACGGCACAAGTCAGGGGAAACCAGGCCTCCAGAATTCCGGGCCTTGGGACGGCAATCGATAGATACAGGCCGGTACCGGGAGGAGAAATCCAGCTCCGGCCTTTTCTGCCCCTGCCTCTGGTCTGAGAATCTGCAACAAAACAGTGCCACAGAGTCCCCTTTTTTTGAAAATCCTCTTTGGCAAGGTCATTAGTAGAACCCGTCTCGGATATCCAGGTAATTTTCCGGATATCAGGCACCTTTTTAGGCTTTTTCCTCCAGGACAACCTCGTCTCTCCCTGCAATTTCATTCAAAAAGACATTTACGTGCTCATTGGCTGAAGTCTGGAGAGAAAGCCCTACAAAATCAGGTTTGATAGGAAGCTCCCGTCTCCCCCTATCCACGAGGACAGCGAGCTGTATCTTCTGTGGTCTGCCCAAGTCAGTCAAGGCGTCCAGGGCGGCCCTGATGGTACGTCCGGTGTAAAGGACGTCGTCCACCAGTATTATATTTTTGTTGTCAACAGAGAACGAAATATCAGTCTTCCTGACTATGGGATGCTGGCTCAGGGTACTCCAGTCGTCTCGATAGAGAGTAATGTCCAAAATACCGGTTGGGAGCATGGTCCCCTCTATGGCAGCGATTCGCTGCTGCAGACGTTCGGATAACGGCACTCCGCCTGTCCTGATGCCAATAAGGGCGAGATCCTCTATTCCCTTATTCTGTTCTATGATTTCGTGGGCCATTCTTGTAAGGGCCCGGTCCATCTCCTTTGAGTCAAGCACAAGTTTACTGGTGTTGTTCACTATTTCCTCCAAATTGACCAAATGGCTTATTCATCAGAAAAAATCCCTCGTTCCCCACCTTTCAAAAAGGCGCTCAGGGGCATAAGCGCCAACTTACCTATTCCAAGTTATCCTTGAACTCCTGCCAGTTAATCAGCATACCAGCCATGCCGTTGTAAACGGAACGGGTTTTCGGGCTCACGCACCCCAACTTTTTTAAAATCTTCTTAGCCCGGGCTTCAAGCTCTTCTATTTTCTTGTCAGCCTTATTTATCTCATGACTAATATCTGCCCCGGCTTCAAGCTTCTCTTGGTACTCTTCCGGCCACATCTTGGCTTCTGACAGCTCCTTGAGAAGCCGGCTTACAGCATCATCTATGGATTCCATATCGTTTATCCAATCCCCTAAAACTTTCTTTCACGCGGCATTTATTGCAAATGTTCTAAATTCTCTAAAAATGTTATATAATCACTATTAATATAGCCGCAAAAAGGCACAAAATACACAAATACAATTTTGCATTGTGCAATATCAGTTGATTATGAGTACCAGAAACATGGATTTCGACTTTTTACAAGTCTGTCACTATTTATAAAAAACTCATTAAGACCAAGATTGAGGAACACCATGAATAGACATCTGCTTGCAGCTACAGACGGTTCTCCAAATGCCCACAACTCACTGAAATACATAGCCGGGATATATCAAGATGTCCCGGATATTGATGTTACACTCATAAGCGTAGCAGAACCTCTGCCGTCATTCCTGACTACTGGAAGTAGGAGTTTCCAGGCGGAGAAGAGCCGTCTCACGCGTCTTGATGATATAAATAAGCAGAGGCAGCAGGAATGTGCCGGCATACTGGAAAGAGGCAGGGCTTTACTGGAGCGCAACCAATTTCCGGCTGATCACATTCACACAAAAGCGGTTGTGCAAAGCCGGAGTGCTGTGCAGGACATACTAAGTGAAGCCAAGCGCGGCAAATATGACGCATTGGTTGTCGGCAGGCGTGGCTTAGGACGTCTTGTTTCATACTTTATCGGCAGTGTCTCCTATGGGCTGGTTCAGCATCTCAAAAATATTGCTGTCTGGATAATTGACGACCCCATTCCATCAAACCACGTATTGATTGCGGTTGATGCATGCGAATCCTGTTTGCGGGTGGTTGACCATGCAAGTTTTGCATTAGCCGGAATAAAAAATGTAAAGGTGACTTTATTTAATGTTATCCCAAAATTCCGCCCGTTTATATCCAGAGAAGTCTCCGCCACCTTTGAAGATGTTGAAACAATAATAGCCTCTTACTCTGAAAAAAAGATGGAAAATCTGCTTTCCGGGGTCCACAATATATTCAGAGATGCCGGATTCAATCCGAAATCCGTAGAGGTCAAAATCAAAAAAGGAAGCGCGGGAGTGACACAAGACATATTTGCAGAATACGAAAAGGGAGGATATGGGACACTGGTTACCGGCCGCAGAGGAATCGGGGGATGGGAAGCTATCTTTCCGGGCAGCGTATCCAACAGGCTGTTACATACCCATACAAAAGGCGCATTCTGGATCGTTGCATAAAGACGATTTTGCCGATGTCCTCGGTTCTTTCTTCGGAGCCTCTTGTAAAAATTTTGTATTGTGTTTGTAAGACTATTCATGTATAGGCTTCATTCCATAATAATATGCCATCCAGGGTCTTTTTCCCAAAAAATCCTCTCATCCCAGTGGGAGGGAAAATTATTGTATAGACGTGAAGTTGTCGATAAATTATAAGTTCCTATTATAGGAATTTTCATTTTGAACATAGATGAACACAGATTTTTAAATTAGAATAAAAAATTAGGGGAGGACCAAAATGGACCCGCAAAATTTAAATGCTGCAGAACTGCGCCGGCTTATACCTTCCGGCTTGCAATGGCGATCAGGAGTAATACTGGTTGTAGCGCTGTTTCTGGCAGTCATTCTTTGGAACCTGTGGTTCACTGTCGAGCCGGAAGAGGTTGGTGTGGTCTTTCGCTTTGGCCGCTATGTACGGGAAGCACCCCCGGGTCTTAACTTCAAGTTGCCCGACCCTGTGGAAAGTGTCATCAAAGTACCGGTACAGCGCCAGCTAAAGGAGGAATTCGGTTATCGTACTCAACTGGCTGGTGTCCAGACGCGCTATACCTCAAACAACTTCCAAAATGAATCCCTGATGCTTACGGGCGACCTGAACGTTGCTGTGGTGGAGTGGTCTTCCCAGTACCGCATTAATGATCCCTACAAGTATCTGGTCAAGGTCAGAGACGTAAGGACGACCTTTCGAGAAATGAACGAGGCAATTATGAGAGAGGTCGTGGGGGACAGGACAGTGAATGATATCCTTACAGTAGGGAGACAGGAGGTAGCAGACGAGGTAAAGACACGCCTTCAGGCATTGTGTGAACAGTATGATACAGGAATCACTGTAGACCAGGTCGTCCTCCAGGATGTTAACCCGCCTGATCCGGTAAAACCATCCTTTAACGAAGTAAACCAGGCTCAGCAGGAGCGGGAGAAAATGATCAACCAGGCAAAAGCGGAATATAACCGGATCATTCCAAAGGCCAGAGGACAGGCGCTTCAGGCAATACAACAGGCCGAAGGATATGCTATGGACCGGATAAATCGCGCCAAGGGAGACGCCAAGTTCTTCGAGTTTATTCTTGAGGCTTACAAGAGGGCACCTAAGGTTACCAAGAGGAGGATATATCTGGAAACAATCGATACTATTTATCCAGAGATCAAACACAAGGTAATTGTAGATGATAAGGTGAAAGGCGTCCTTCCTCTTCTTTCGCTGGGCAGTGAGGTGAAGCCATGAAATATATATCTACTATCGTAGCAATAGGCATAATTATCGCTTTGTCGGTGGTTGGGGGTGCCTTTTTTATAGTGGACGAGACTCAACAGGTGATTGTTACCCAATTCGGAAAGCCTGTGGGTAAGCCCATAACCACACCCGGTCTGCATATGAAGGTTCCCTTTATTCAAAACACGAACTTTTTTGACAAACGTTTCCTGGCCTGGGACGGTGACCCGAATCAGATCCCAACAAAGGACAAAAGATTCATCTGGGTGGATACATATGCGCGTTGGCGTATTGCTGATTCACTCCTGTTCTTCCAGCGACTCAGGGACGAGCGCAGGGCCCACTCCAGATTAGACGACATCCTGGACGGTGAAACACGAAATGCTATAGCAAAGCACTTGCTCATAGAACTGGTGAGAAGTGCAAATCCCGAAGAGCAAGGGAAACCGGGAACATTAACTATTAAATTCGGCAGAGAAAAGCTGGAGCAGGAAGTATTAAAAGCTGCATCCTCCCGTGTTATGGATCTCGGGATAGAGATCCTGGATTTCAGATTCAAACGAATCAACTATGTTGAAGAAGTGAGGAAAGAAGTCTATGCCAGGATGATCTCCGAGAGAAAGCGCATTGCCGAGGAATATCGTTCCGAAGGTGCTGGAGAATCCGCAAGAATTTCCGGGGAAAAGGATCGCGAACTCAAGACCATTACCTCTGAGGCCTATCGCAAGACCCAGGAAATCAGGGGTAAGGCCAATTCACAAGCAGCGGACATTTATGCAACTGCCTATAACAAGGACCCTGAATTCTACCAGTTCACCAGGACTATGGAAAGCTTTACAAAGATCATGGATGACAATACGACATTGGTAATGTCTACAGATGGAGACTTGCTGAAGTATCTGGAAGGAGTCAAGTAGTTTCCGTCTTAAAACCCTTTCCCCTCCCCCATCAAGGGGGAGGGAAGCCATTTTAAAATTCATTCCCAATACCCAAAAAAATTATACCAAAACCGCCCCAAAGCGCAGCTCAACTTCGAGATCAAATAAACATGACGCTTAATCTGTTCAATTCCAATTAAAATTGCTACAAATATATATAGATCTTCGTACTGGATGGAATTGGACAGCCGATCATGCCAGCCAGGATAAGTACCAACCGTTCATACTCCTTGGCAGGAAATGAATAATTACGATGAGTGACGAGCAAAAAAAACAGTCCCCTGAAGAGACTGCTGAATCGTTGCTTGACGTGGTGCGTCAACTTGCGGCTGAGCTTCAACCGGGTCGGAAACATTTATTGTCAGTGACGCTCGACAGCTTTCTTGATCGCGACCTTGGCCTTGACAGCCTGGCCAGGGTGGAGTTGCTAATCCGAATTGAGCGAACCTTTGAGGTCATGCTGTCTGAACAGGTGCTGGCCGGCGCAGAAACGCCGCGCGACCTGTTGCGGGCCGTGCTGAGCGCCGGCAGCCCGAGACGGCCCCGGATAACCCCGGACCAGGTCAAACCAGCCGCCCTGGAGAAGGCGGATGCCGCGGCCCATAGCGCGCAAACCCTGGTAGAGGTGCTGGACCGGCACGTGCTGACCCATCCGGACCGTCCCCATATCCTCCTCTACGGCGAAGCTGATCACCCGGAAGAGATTACGTACCGGTCACTTAAACAAGGGGCGGAAGCAGTAGCTGCCGGGCTGAGACAAAAAGACCTCGAGCCCGGACAGACAGTGGCCATAATGCTGCCCACAAGTCGCGAGTACTTTTTCAGCTTTTTCGGAATATTGCTCGGAGGCGGTATACCGGTTCCCCTGTATCCACCAGTGCGGCCGACGCAGATCGAGGAGCACCTTCGCCGGCACAGGGGCATTCTTGGCAACGCACAGGCCACGATGTTGATTACTGTACCCAAGGCCCAGCAACTCGCCCGCCTGCTCAAGGCCCAGGTAGAAGGACTGCGTAGCGTGGTGACCGTGCAGGAGCTCACTTCCGATGTGGGAGAATTTAACGCTTTGCCGTTGCAGCCCCAGGATATCGCCTTTTTGCAATACACCTCCGGCAGCACGGGTGACCCCAAAGGCGTGGTCCTCACCCATGCCAACCTGCTGGCTAACATCCGCGCCATGGGTGAGGCCGTGCAGGCAGATTCCACAGATGTGTTCGTGAGCTGGTTGCCCCTTTACCACGACATGGGGCTGATCGGTGCCTGGTTTGGCAGCCTGTACTATGCCTGCCAAATGGTCCTGATGTCGCCCCTGGCGTTCCTGGCGCGACCGGAACTGTGGCTGTGGACCATCCATCGGCACCGCGGCACTTTGTCCCCTTCTCCCAACTTCGGTTATGAGCTCTGCCTGCGCAAGATCGATGACCGTGATATCAAGGGATTGGACCTTAGTTCCTGGCGCATCGCCTTTAACGGGGCAGAGCCGGTCAGCCCGGAGACAGTACAGCACTTCTCCGAGCGTTTTAGCCAATATGGCTTCCGGCCAAAGGCAATGACTCCTGTCTACGGACTTGCCGAGAGCTCGGTGGGCCTAGCCTTTCCGCCCCTTGATCGCGGCCCGGTCATCGACCGTATCAAGCGCGAGCCGCTCATAAGCTCCGGTCAAGCAGTGCCGGCACTGGAAACAGACACAAAGGCACTGCGCTTCGTGGCATGCGGCCGGCCCTTGCCAGGGCACCAGATCCGCATTGTGGATCCCACGGATCGCGAATTGCCTGAGCGGCAGGAAGGGCGGCTGCAGTTCCGAGGGCCGTCGGTAACCAGCGGCTACTTCCGCAACCCCGGGGAAACCCGGCGTCTGTTCCACGGAGACTGGCTCGATTCCGGTGATCTGGCCTACATGGCTGGAGGAGATGTGTATCTGACCAGCCGGGTCAAAGACATCATCATACGTGGCGGTCGCAACATCTATCCATACGAGATGGAAGAAGCTGTTGGAGAAATCCCCGGCATACGTAAGGGTTGTGTGGCTGTCTTCGGGAGCACTGACCCTGCTTCCGGCACTGAGCGCCTGGTTGTACTGGCCGAGACCCGTGAAACGGACAGTGAAACACTTAAGCAGTTGCGCACCCGCATTATTAATGTAGCGGTTGACCTTCTGGCCATGCCCCCTGACGACGTGGTGATCGCGCCTTCGCATACAGTACTTAAGACTTCCAGCGGGAAAATCCGCCGTGCTGCCAGCCGCGAGTTTTACGAGCAAGGCCGGATCGGCAAACGCCGGAGAGCGGTCTGGTGGCAACTGACCCGACTCGCCATGGGCGGCCTGTTGCCGCAACTGCGCCGTGCAAGACGAATGGTAACTGATGTGCTTTACGCCTCTTACGCCTGGACGCTGTTCGGGCTGGTGGCGCCTGTGACATGGCTGCTGGTCGCCCTGCTGCCGCGGTCCGGATGGCGATGGACTGTTGTGCGTGGCTCTATGCGATTGCTGGCCCGTCTTTCGCAAACACCTATTGTGGTGCACGGGCTGGACAACCTCCCCAAAGACCGGCCCATCGTCTTGGTTGCCAATCACATGAGTTATCTTGATGGATTTGTGTTGGTGGCAACCCTGCCCATTGAGTTCGGTTTTGTAGCCAAGGTAGAACTGACAGACTATTTTACTGTCCGCATGCTGCTGTCGCGCATAGACGTGGAGTTTATCGAACGCTTTGATATTGAACGGGGTGTGGCGGACGCCCGGCGGGTCGCACAAGCGGCAGCCCGCGGGAAGTCGCTACTGTTTTTCCCGGAAGGCACGTTCCAGCGTATGCCGGGTCTATTGCCGTTCCACATGGGTGCATTCGTTACGGCTGCGGAGGCAGAGATGCCGGTGGTACCTGTGATAATCCGGGGAACCCGGTCCAAATTACGTTCAGGCTCCTGGTTCCCTCGCAGGGGAACTGTAAGCGTCACGGTCGGGAAGCCAATCACACCGAGAGGATCGGACTGGTCTGCTGCCATCGAGCTGCGCGACGCAGCCCGCGCAGACATTCTGCGCCACTGCGGTGAACCCGAGCAATGCATCCATTAACAGGATTCCATTCGGACCTTATTTTTTGCGCTGAGGCAGGCACGTTGTCGGGCCTGTTTCAGCGTCGAATCGAAAGGACGCCTGAGAGCGTTGCCTATCAGCAGTATGATCCGGCCG
>DFBQ01000048.1 GCA_002367355.1 Deltaproteobacteria bacterium UBA3076
CTTCTGCCAAAATTCTGGCTCAACCGGAATTTGTGTGATGCCCAAACCCGTCAACCGGAATCAGTGTGGTGTATAAAATCAACCTGTTACGCAAAACATTGGTAATTTCTCAATAAGTCCGGGCAAATCATATTTTGCGACTATCTAATGGATTCCCGCCTTCGCGGGAATGACGGGCGCTCACACCCAATCGTCATTCCCGCGAAGGCGGGAATCCAGTGACTGGTACCCGGACTTATTGAGAAGTTACAAACATTGCTAATATATCAACGGTTTAACAAAGGTATAAAGGGTAAAAAATGCCAATATTTTAATATTGGCATAACCACCTGTAAAACAACGAATAATTGACAAAAAGGGGATAATTTATCACACCAGTTCCGGTTGACCCTGAATTTGTTGTTTGGCGTTTTTCTGAAAAAAGAGAATTTTTATACTATAAATTTAGTTTAAACAAAGGAAAAGGGGGTAAACTAAGTGAAACTAGAGAGTGTTTTTGAAAATAATGGGTTTATGCCTGCGAAATATACATGCGATGCCGGGGACAATAATCCAGAATTCATAATAGAAGATGTGCCGGAAAAGACAAAGAGTTTTGCTATGACAATGGAAGACCGCGACTCTCCAATAAGAGTAATGGTTCACTGGATTATCTTTAATATCCCAGCGGATATAAGAGAAATAAAGGAAAATACTGTTCCTCAAGGAAGCATACAGGGAACAAATGATTTTGGGAAGCAAAGTTATAAAGGACCTTGTCCTGATTCGGCTATACATAGATATGAATTCAAGCTGTTTGCTCTAGATAGAGTCCTCGAAGTTGATGAAAAAACGAAAAAAGCCGAGTTGGAAAATTTAATAAGGGGTCGTACTCTGGCAGAAGCAGTATTAACAGGATTATACTCAAGAGACTAAAAAAGCGCAGTGTATTTGGTGGGGTACATGAGCATTTTTGACCTGTCTGCGTGCGACGCACAGGCAGGCGAGCAACGCAGCCATCGGGACATTGATCCCGGAACGGCAGTTCTGACAAAAGATGGGTTTTGCAAATGGCTCTAAAGAAAAGGCGGCAGCTAAAGCCGCCTTTTCTTTTTTTGGGAAGATTGGGATAGGAATAACTCTATTTGATTTCGATCTGTTTTGCCTTTATTTCTTCCTTCTTGGGGAGGGTAATTTTTACGACACCTTTATCGTAGGACGCCTCTATTTTATTGGAATCCACTGATACAGGAACTCTGATGCTCCTGGAAAAAGCTCCGTAACGGGTCTCAATGCGATGGAAGTTCTCTTTTTTTTCCTCGATTTTTTGTTTCTTTTCCCCCTTTATTGTCAACAGGTCACCAGAGAGAGATATGTCAATATCCTTGGGTTCCATGCCTGGGATTTCTGCTTTTACGATAAGGAAATCCTTTGTCTCTGATACATCCAAAGCAGGCATCCATTCCCCTTTCATGGGCAGAAATTCTCTTTCACCGGCCAAATTCCCCCAAAGGTCCTCCATCTCCCTTCTAAGATTGCTCAGTTCACGTAATGGTCTCCAAGGTGCAATTTCAAACATGGTATGAACCTCCTCCGTTTTTAATTCGATCAAATATATTTTACTTAAAAAATAAGTTCGATGTTTTTTAAGTCAAGGGATTTTCTATTTTTCTTTATTTGCCCGCTTAAGGGAAAGTGGATATAGTAGCATATGCTGTTCTGATATTAAGGAAAGACTAAAGGAGGTCCCTTGGCATGGCTGAACAAGCTGATGATAAAAGCCCACTTACTCAACCCTTCAACATAAGGGATTGCGCACTTGTATCCATGGCCACTGGTTACAAGGCCCAAAACTTGAGAGAATTTAAGGAAGGGCTGCTGAGGGTCCATGAGGGCAGCATATATCATCATTTCTGGGGACGTTTTTTAGAGCCCCAGTTCGACGAACCTGAGTACAGTAACGATTTTGCAGCCTGGATATACCACCGTCTTAACGAAAAGGCCTTGGCAGAGAAGCTGAGTGTTATTGATCCTACTGATTATGAAGATATTGAGTCTGTCAGGCAGGAGTTGGTGGAACGGACAGAAGACAGGCTGTACGAGAATGAATTTGTGCCCTGGACAAGGGCCGATGAGCAATTTCATTTTGTCCGCTCCCAGATAGTGGTCTTGGATACCGGGCGTTATCTGGAGATACCGTCAGATTTGCAGGTCGCAGTGCCGGAAATGACCATCGGCAGCATATTTTATCACTTCATAGATGCCCGGAAGAGAACGGAAGACGGAAGTGACGACTTTAGCGCCTGGTTGACAGGGTGGGGTGACACATATAATGATCTCAGGCTTAAGCTCATGGCTGTTGACCCATTCTTTTCTTCTCTGAAAGAATTGCGTTTTATGGTCACCGAGGTGCTGGAGGAATACTTCAGCGGAGGGAACTCATGAGCGAACTCCTTGATCCTTACGCAGAAGTGGCAGGCCGGGACGTAGTAAATCACCTTTACCAGTTGGCTGCTCCCCTCAAAGGCATGAAGGTTGTTCATGTAAATTCCACCAGGGAAGGTGGAGGAGTGGCTGAGATCCTCAGGAAACTGGTTCCGATGATGGATGCCCTGGGCCTTGATGTGAAGTGGGAAGTATTGGAGGGTAGCCCTGATTTTTATCAATGTACCAAGGGGTTTCACAATGCCGTCCAGGGCTTTCCAACAGAGCTGTCCGAGTCCATGCTGGAGGCCTATGAGACCGTTAATGCAGAGAATGCCGAGCGACTTCGGCCTGTCCTTGAAGAGGCTGATTTTGTCTTTATACATGATCCGCAACCAGCGCCATTTCTCAACTTCTGCCCCAATAGGCGTGGAAAGTGGGTATGGAGGTGTCATATAGACTGCAGCCGTCCATATCGTCCGGTATGGAAGTATTTAAAAAAGTGGGTTCAGGACTATGATGCCAGTATTTTCTCTCTGGCGCAGTTTGCTCAACTCCTGCCTCATCCCCAGTACCTGATCGCCCCCAGCATAGATCCATTGAGTGAAAAAAACATTGATCTTCCCGAAGAGGAGATCAGGGGAGTCTTTGACCAATTCGGTCTGAAGCCGGATTTGCCCCTTATTTTGCAGGTCTCCCGTTTTGACCGGTTTAAAGACCCTCTTGGCGTAATAGAGGCTTACAAACAGGCCAGGAAGATGGTGCCCTTGCAACTGGTTTTGGCAGGTGGCGGTGCCACTGATGACCCTGAAGGTGAAAAGGTGCTTGAGGAGGTCAGAAAGGCTGCGGAAGACAACGAGGACGTCCATGTATTGCTTCTTCCGCCTGATGCCCACAGGACTATTAATGCCTTGCAGCGGGCCTCTGATATTGTGCTTCAAAAGTCCATAAAGGAGGGCTTTGGGCTCACTGTTACAGAGGCAATGTGGAAAGGAAAACCAGTGATCGGGGGAGACACAGGTGGAATTCGTCTCCAGGTAGTAGATCACTTTACCGGTTTCAGGGTAAGAAGTCCTGAGGGCGCTGCCCTGCGCATCCGTTATTTGCTGCACCGCATGGACAGGTCGGAAGAGATGGGCGCCAGGGCGAGGCGCCTTGTTCTTGAAAATTTTCTTCTGACACGGCACCTGAGGGAATACCTTGCATTGATGATCGGTGTGCTTCACGGTCTTGAAGAACGGATAGATATGGTACAATGAGAGTCCTTTCTCCAGGACTGGACATTTTATGGTTTTGGGATTTATTGACGAGAAGTAAAAACAGGGCCTTACTCCTTGACTATGATGGCACGCTTGCCCCTTTCAGAGTGGAGCGGGATAAGGCGGTGCCATATTTTGGGATAAGGAAGATCCTTGAAAAAATAATAGCTACTGGTGGTTGCAGGGTCGTTGTAATAAGCGGAAGGAGCGTGGAAGACCTCCTGCCCCTGCTGGGACTGCAAGTCACTCCCGAGATATGGGGGGCACACGGCAGGGAAAGGCTTTATGCAGACGGTGCATACAAGATTTTGCCTGTTGAGGCGAAAGCGGATAAGGCCTTGAAAGAGGTCCTTGATTGGGCCGGAGCATCAGGTCTGGAGCCCTGTTGTGAGCTAAAGCCGGGCTGCATTGCATTCCATGTGCGGGGTCTCTCACCAGAGAAAGCAGAGGAAATCTTGACACAGGTCCGTAGCGTTTCGTCTTCTTTGGAACAAGGGCATAGTCTGGGTCTCCATATATTTGACGGTGGGCTTGAGCTCAGGGCGACTGGATGTCACAAGGGTCAAGCAGTTGAAACTATTTTTCAGGAATCAGGGTCAGATATGGTTGCTGCATATCTCGGAGACGATAGAACTGATGAGGACGCCTTTCGCGCCATAAAGGGCAGGGGTATCGGGGTCTTGGTCAGGTCCGAGTTAAGGACTACGGAAGCGGATCTTTGGATAAAGCCTCCAGAGGAACTTCTGCAATTTCTTTCAGAATGGGCCCGGGCATGTAACATTAGAAGACTATAATTTTGGTTACATAGAAGAAACGGAGGAATGTGTGGAAGAGTCAGGTACCAGGATAGTAGCAGTCTCAAACCGTTTGCCTATTCGTCTGGTCCATGGACCGGACGGATTGGAGATAAAGCCTGGTACAGGTGGCCTTGTGACTGCCCTTGCTCCGGTCTTCAGGAATAGGGGGGGGGTCTGGATTGGTTGGTCCGGAGGGACTGATGACGAAGATGTTGCCGGGCTTATGGAACCAGCGTCTCGTGAGGCCGGATATAGGCTCTATCCAGTACGGCTCTCAGCCGATGAGGTCGGCGACTACTACTATGGATTTTCCAATGAGGTTATCTGGCCCCTGTTCCATGATTTGCAGACTCGTTGTAATTTTAAGCCCAGGTATTGGCAGCAGTATCTCAAGGTTAATCGCAAATTCGCTGAGATTACAACAAAGCACAGCAGTGAGACCGATTATATATGGGTCCATGACTACCATCTTATGCATATGGCCCAGTCCCTTAAGGAGCTTGGAACAGAAAGGAACACAGGATTTTTTCTCCACATTCCCTTTCCGCCTGAGGACATCTTCATGAAATTACCATGGAGGGCTCAGATCCTCAGAGCGCTCCTTGAATATGAACTGGTTGGTTTTCAGACCATGAGGGACCGCAAGAATTTTATCCAGTGCCTCCGTCATATCAGCTCAGGTATCAGGATTTCAGGACGGGGGCCTGTTGTTACTGTTATTGTTGGAGATAAGCGAGTCAGAGTAGGTGCCTTTCCTATCAGTATTGATCATGATGCATTTGCCCGGGATGCAAAATCTAAAAAAGTGGCCGATCTGGCTTGGTACCTCCACGAGGCTTTGCCGGATCAGCAGGTAATACTGGGTGTGGATCGCCTTGATTATACCAAAGGGATACCTGAGAGGCTTGAGGCCTTTAAAGACGCGCTTTCCCGCTTTCCTGAACTTCAAGGGAAGATCACCCTGGTTCAGGTCGTAGTCCCCAGCAGAGAAGAGGTCTCTGAATACCAGATGCTTAGGGAAGAGCTATACCGTCTTGTTGGTGAAATAAATGGAAAGTTTACCCGATCAGGCTGGGTGCCGATACACTATCTCTACAGGAGTCTGGACCGCTCCGAGCTTTTGGCCTACTATCGTCTGGCTGAAATCGCCATAATTACTCCGCTGAAAGACGGGATGAACCTGGTTGCAAAAGAGTACTGTGCCTGCAACCTGGAAGAAAATGGTGTGCTGATTCTCAGTGAGTTTGCAGGCGCTGCAGCCCAGTTGCACAGGGGGGCTATCATGGTTAATCCCTATGATGTCGAAGGGATGTCCAACGCCATTCATCAGGCCTTTCACATGGATCAAGCGGAAAGGCATAACAGGATGCACAGGCTTAGGGAGATAGTGCATCATAGAGACATTTTCTGGTGGGTAAACAATTTTTTAGAGGCTGCCATTGCCAAGGATCTTCGATCATTCCCTGCTGTTGAAGATTATGTGCCTGAGATTCCCCTTGCATCTAATTAGTGCGTAACTACTCAGGTGGATAGGCTGAAGGTGGAAGGCTTTTAGGGATAAATCATGAGCGATTACACAAAACTGGGTCAACCGGAACTAATGTGGAAGAATTTTCACAACAACCACTTGCGGAATTTTCAACTGATGATCCATATTACCAAAGGTTATGGCACAATAATCTTTCTCAATTAACACTGATACTTGGTGCTCCTGTGGAGGCGGTAACAGCTGCAACCCGTATGTTTTAGCTGACTGTCTCCGATCACGAAAAGCAGGTATACCGTCTCTCATTACTCTACTTATTGTTGTTTTTACTGATTCTTCTGGCATTTCTACAAGAGAAGCTATTGCATTCAGTCTTGCGCCAAGCAGGTAAAGAGCAAAAAATAAAACCTTTTTCAATACCTGCGATGGCAATACCCGCAAAGCCCTTTCAATACGCTTCTGTGATTGTTTTCGTGAAAACACTAAATTTCAGCAATTCATAATCCCCTCAGCAGCACTATATTGAACCTATTTTTTTTGTAA
>DFBQ01000002.1 GCA_002367355.1 Deltaproteobacteria bacterium UBA3076
ATCAGCCTGCTGCAGGCGAATTTGATTCAAAAGAATCGTCTTAGCTTGGATTTCGGAATGAGTTCCATATAGATACATATCATGAATAGATTCAGAAGCCTCCAGGATGGATAAGGTCTCAAACCCATTGGCAATACCCCATCCGAGCGTATCCAAAAATCGGTGTGCCACATCGTCATTCGTCGGGAGGGCACCTAAACAGACGACCACGCCCTGTGGGGGTAAACCGGGTTTTCGTCCAAAAAGAGTCTCCTGGGGCGACTTGAGGTAAATCCAAGCCTGTGCATCGGGATCATGGCACATGAGCCATGCGAAATAAGCTGCAAGTTCTTTCTTGGACCAGTCGTTCAAATACTTGATTGCAGTGTATTCCTCGGGGATTGATTTAATTACATTATCAATATAGGTCTTGAATTCTTCACATGCGTTATTGATCCACAGTTCTCTTTCTTTGTCGGCAGAAACTGCCTCTGTCGTTAAAGTGGGTACTGGCGTGAACGCGTCAGGCTTAAACTCCTGGTTAATCACCACTACATTTTCATCTGTAAGATTATCCCATAATTTTGTGAGTGAAAAATCTTTAAGCCACTGTTTGTATTGATCGGCCTCGCTTTTGTCACGTAAAACGATCACGCCATCTAACGAGTTAGAAGAGAATATCGTGGTAGATAATACTCTAGAGAATATCGTTGTCTGCGGTTCGCTTTCATTAAAAAGTTTGGTATCCCAAAGGCGCCGGAGTGCCTCATACCTGTCCTTGCGGTCAGCGTTAGAACGTGTTTCCTTACACGAAAGCATCCGCGTATTGTTTTCAGTCACTACGAACCATTTCAGGCTGGTTTGCTTCTCAATGTCGCAGAGCGGAATTGGTTGGCCGTCAGCCTCAATCATCAGGAAAGGTGAGCGTAGCACATGCACAAGAGGAAGAAATGCCCTCCAACATGCCTTTTTTGAATCCACAGGTGTTTTATCCATAATGCTCTCAATTAATAGATTGGCATGATTTTGTTATCCTTGACTACACGTACTGTCTGCGAAAATTCAACTTCGCGCGTTTCAGAGATTGCGATGGTTCCCATAACCCCCTCAAATGAAGGCATATGTGTGAGCCTCTCTCTTACTTCATCTGGAGATATTGCCCCTTTCATGGCTCGAGCAACACACATAAATGTATCATAGCCAAAGGCAGGGTAGTGGCTAGGTAAAGTTCCATACTTTGCTTTATAGTTGGCGATGAAGGAGAATTGCACACCCTCTGTGGGGTTTTCAGGGTCATAGTCGGCCATGGCAACGTATGCACCCTGGGCTGACGAACCGGCTTGCTCCAGCACCTTCGGATTAGCTAATCCCGTGTACGTACATAATATCCCTTCATAACCGAGTTCACGTATCTTTTGAAAAGCTCTGGCCAAGGCTTCATCATAGGC
Source organism: Deltaproteobacteria bacterium UBA3076 (assembly GCA_002367355.1). GTDB lineage: Bacteria > Desulfobacterota > Dissulfuribacteria > Dissulfuribacterales > UBA3076 > UBA3076. The sequence continues at coordinate 1,428 of DFBQ01000002.1, forward strand.
TATAACGCAAATTACATCCACTTTGGCTGTTTGCAGCTTTGTGATCTGGGCTCGGAGATCAGTGGCTTCTTTCGCATATCCTTCCGCTGTTGTTTCATTGATGCCCTTTTCCTTTAAGGCGTTGATCAATTCATTTTTCCCTATAACTCCGTAGTCATCGGTCAAGTGCAGGATGCCTATGTGTTGTGGTTTGATTCGCGTTGTAAGGAAATTTGCAAGAGCCTTTCCCTGAGTCCGTGTAGAATAGTAATTCCTGAATACCCACTTATTAATACTCGTTAGATCGGGTGCTGCCGTAACAGTACTAAATAGTACCACCTTCTTTCTCTCTGCCAAAGGGGCGAGAGCCTTCGATACAGAACTCATTTCAGAGATGATAACGAAAGGCTTGCCAGTGGTTGTCATTTTGTAAAACGCCGACACTGCTTCTTTTGGATCATTTTTGCTGTCCTCAGATACTAGAAGGACATGTTTGTCATTAATACCCCCATGTGTGTTGATTTCTTCGACAGCCATTTCAATTCCCTCAAGGACACCTTGACCTAAGAGGGAAGCGCTTCCGGAAAGGGGGAGGATGGCACCTACCTCTATGCTTTCTGGTTTCATTGTCCTTGATTGCCAAGTGAAAACAAAAAACAAACCAACAGCAATGACTACAGCAACGCCAATCCACGCCTTCTTGTCCATGATAATAACCCTCCTCTCAATGTGTTCTTAATTCGCTGGAGCAACTTCTCAAATCTGACGACCAAGCTATTTAACAGCAATAAAAATGGGGCATATTGAGCTACCCCCGTTTTCTTCTTAATTCAGGTTAACTCCACTTGACAGGTTGAGCAGCTAAACGTGAGTCATTCTCACTGGTCCCATAGAGTGCACGCAGCCGTCAGGAACTCCGTGCATTTTGAGTCTCGCCAAGTTACAGGTGAATCCTCATAGAGCAGTAAGTACTGCTCATTGGCACACACGAATTTGCTGCGATCTGCTTCGAGTAGCCAGTTCATGCAGTTGACGAAGGAATCGTTGTAGCTCTTACCGAATTTATCATCGAGCACGTTGTACAGCAGCCCCTCAAGGTAGTACGAGGGGGCTACACCTGCTTCGATCATTTTGTTTTCAATCAACTTTCCACGCAAATTCTTGAGGATACGCACCATGGGTTTGAACCATCCGTTGGTCGCTTGATGCTTCGCCGTGCAATTCGTTGAATGCTGCTTCGGGTAGTTTGCGATGCAGTCGCCAGCGACGTTGAAGAAGCATATTCCTTCGTCATAGGCCTGGTCGGAGGTGCTCAGAAACTTATGATAGCGACGATATTGGATGGCAGCAATCACGTCGGTCTTACGGCGACTTCCGTTGGCCGCGACGTTTATCGCTTTATCACCTAGATCGACATTGTCGCCGTACTCGGCTTTAAGAACACTAAGCACGTCTCTCTTGAAATCGCGGTGTGTGTACGTGGCGTCTGAATATGCGGCTTTGAACGCCGCCTTCTGGCCATCAGAGAGTTCATCGAGATCGTGACGGAAGCAACTGTTGAGCTTGATCACGATATCTACGTCGCTCTCGGCATAGATGTTCGTGTCGTTTCCGTAGGAGCCTTGAAGAAAAACCTTTTAGTTCATGCCAGCGTAAGGGCTTCCCACTGCATCGAGTACGTTTTTGATCGTGTTATAGGTGGTACTCGACTGTGTGACCGAACCTTGATGTGACCACGTATCGAGTTGCGATTCAGGAATAGCCATGCTCCTTCCCCTTTTGCAGACTTACAACAGAAATTCTTTAAGTTGTGATTCTCGACTAGCGAACGACTCACTACCACGTTGTCGTAGGATGTTGAGCTTTTCAAGGTTGTGTTCGAACAAATCGGTTGCCATGTCTGGCTTCTCGAATGTGTCACTGATGCGTATGGTTGGGATGTCCTTGAACAAGATCTCACGTAATTGATCCATCGACTGCGTGTTGATCTCCAGCGTCTTTTCCAGCAGTTGAACACTCTTTAGAAATTTCTTTGCGAACCACATCTTCAAAGACGACGGTGGCTTTGGATACACTCCAACACCCACACTAACTACCCTAATGTCGGCATGGGCTATCTTCAATGCTACAACGGCATCTGCAATCGCGTATAGAGTTGGATTGTTTGCACAGTAGCCACCGTCGATCAATTCTACGTGATCACCTTCCCCTGTCGTGACAATCTTTCGCTCGAAATACGGAAACGCCGAACACGATGCCTGTACAGCGTCAGAGATAGTGCATCCGAATCCTGGGACAAAGTTTCCGGCACGGCCGTGGGCCTGTGCGACATTGCCTTTGAAGATCATCGGTTTCTCAATGGCCCATTTCGTTGTGATGATGCCGACACCTGTTTTTACCGCATCGAACTTCTTGTCAGCGAAAACAGTGTTTGCAAGCTTTGCGAGTGCTTCCGACTTTTCCTCTGGACTAGGAGCTTGCATGATCTTGAGCACATGCTCTTTGTAGAGTGAATGGATCGCATCTACCTCGTAACCAAGGGCGATCAATGCGGCGATGATCGCACCTGTGCTCGTGCCGAAGACCAGATCGAACAGTTGGTAGAGTGGGCAGTTCATCATGCCCTCAATCTCTTTTAGTACTCCGAGGGTGTAGAAGCCTTTCGAGCCGCCACCATCCAGGCTCAGGATGCGGCATAGCCCATCCTTCGGCAGTTCAGCCGATAGCTTAGTTGGTGCTACAGCTGGTGTCGTCGTGTCCATTACGGCCTGCCCCCTTTTTTTTTGTCCCTTCACCGCGATCTGCACTCGATTTACAGTTGACTTTCTGTCCCTGCTTTAACTCTAAGTGAATTCCGTACGTATGATGGGGGCGTTGGTTCTAACGCGACTTATAGTCGAGATCTGCTGGGCATTTTGTCTATTAATTTTTGGCGATATTCCCTTGGCATTCTGCAAATAAATTATCTTACTTCGCCTGCCAACAATTCCCATACATTTTTATAATCGGACCCGGAAAGGGAAGCATCTTTAGGACGAATCCGTGCCCAATCGGTTTTCTCCATGCTTTTCAGAAAATTGCGGGCCTCGCTGACAGAAACTCCACCTGCCTCCTTGCCTACGCTAGCCTTGAACTCCTCGCCCAACCTTTCCGCCACACTCCGCGGTGCCGAGTTCATCCGCATCAGCACAGCTTCTTCAGTTTTAACTCCGTGATAGATCATGGCAGGGAGGGTGTTAATTCTCCGACGTTCGGATTCAGACAGCTTATCAAAATCTATCCCTGAATTTGGCAACTTGCTGAGTGCAGCTAACCCCCAAGTGCCAGTATTTGCAAGGTTTTTATAGATGGCCTTGCAGGCTGCGGTAATTGTTTTTGTTTGATCGCCTTTAAAGAAACTTTCCGCAATCTCATGAATGCTCTGTCCTTGCATCCATGCCTGGGTGAGTTCACCTATGCGCTTCTTTTCGAAACCTTCACCACCGATCTCCTCAAGGCTGCTCTTGAGTTGTGGTATGCGGAGCATCACACCAAACAGATCGGCTATTCCTGTCCCTTTTCCAAAAAGACTTTCCGAGGTCCAATCGGTAGGAGTAAGTTTGCGTGGCAGGTCATTTAATCCGGCAAGTGCCCTGCCGATTCCTTCAGGAGAAAAACCGGTCATATCCGCAAGCGTTGTTCGTTCCGGATTATCAGCCAGCTTCCGGGCATAGCTCTTGGTTACCTCCAGCAGTTTGTCCGCCTTTGCTCGCCCATTCGCCGATGTTTGGAGAACTCCGTAACCGAAGGTGTGTCGAAGGAGCTGTTCCGTATCAGCCAGCACTGCATCCAGATTTTTCTTCTCGTTCCACAGATGAGCCACATAACAACGGAAATCTTCCCACTGTTCATCTTGAATGACTGTCTCAAGCTTATTCAATCGTCCTGCGTTATCAAGTTCGTCCAGCATATTCACTAGGCGGGAAACCAGTTCGCCGGTGGCACGGCTGACATACTCGACAATCTTGTCCGGTTCATTGCCCGCAGCAAGACCGACAACGCCGATGCTGTCATGGCCAATCCGTCCGGCCCGGCCTGCCAGGTTCCAAAAATCACGCGGAGTCATCTCTTTTCCGTATGGATACTTATTGGTTGACAGGAAGACAGACGAAACAGGAAAATTTATCCCTTGAGCAATGGTTGTGGTTGCGCACAGGACCCGCAAATTCGATTCTTCGGCCAGCCATTCGATTAAGGTCCGCACTTCATCGGAAAGACCTGCATGGTGGACACCAACGCCGCGTGAAAGCATGTGGATGAGTTCAAAATCGGTACTGATTTCTGTTCTTAAAAAATTCTGAACCAATAGAATTTCTTCCGGGATTGGCTTCAAAGGTTCAAAAGATTCACTGACATGGCGGGCCATACTCCAGACATGGTCGGTATTATTTGCCACGGCAATACTGGTTCCACGCTCCGACAACACCTTGGCCATAGCAGCGGCCTGCATGGTTATCCCTTTTTGTTGGCCGGTCTTTGTGTTGATGATCTTACTCTTGGGAATCGCTAATGGTTTCACCTGGCCCACTTTGTGCTCTCCTTCCAGGTGAATCGTGTCAGGTGTTGTTGTCAGGGTCCGGAATTTGAGTTGCCAGCCGGCTCGAATCGAATCGTCCGCTTCCGCATGAAACATGCCAACGATTCGTTCATTGGGCTTCCATGGTGTGGTGCCGAAACTGATTGTCCTGCCACTGCTCACGTCCTGCGCCAGCCAGCGAACAAGCGATTCCGCTTTTTCAACGTAAGGCATGAGCAACAGAAAATTGGCAGAGGAACATTCCCGCCTCACGGTTGCCAGCAGCAGTTCGATGCGCAGTCCTCGGGTTTCATCCTCGATATTGTGGGCCTCATCCAGGACTATGAGCGCCAACGGCCGGGGTACCTTTTTATTGCGGATAACCAGTTGCAGTTTTTCCGGCGTAGCCACCAGGACATCGAATGTCCGTTCATCCCCATTTTTTGTGAGTAAATCATCCTCAAAGGCATCGATCTCGATAGCCCCGGTAAGTTGCTCGACCCGTACACCGATCGGTTCAAAATTACGACGTAATCGCCTGGTGATTTGAGCGGTGAGAGCCTTGGTCGGCGCCACATACGCCACCCAGCCGTTATCCGCATCAAATTGATTCAGGGCTTGCAGTATCCGGAACTGGGCCAACAGCGTTTTACCGCCCGAAGTTGGTATTTCGATCACAACAGCGGTAACGGCCTGATCCAGAAGACCTTGTTCCTGCAGAGCAGCCCGCTGGGGAGGAAGAAGTTCGAACAGGGCTTGCTTTGTTGCGTCACGGACAAAACGAGCAACCCGGGAGTTGACGGCTCGCGCTACCCACCAGAGAGAACCTGCCACCATTTGCCGGGCAGCTGCATGCAGCCAGCGGAGCATGACTTCCAACTGGGCGTCTCCGGCAGCGGTGGCAGCGGCAGTGCCTGCTTCAAAATGTTTGTCCAGAAGAGGACCAATGCCCGGAGGTTCGCCCTGAAGCATATATACAGCGAGAAGCTCGGTCCCTTTTGACCAATGATAAAGCGCAATCAATCGCAAGGCCATGGCCCGGTCTTTTACGTTGGAACCATTGTTCAGGGAACCGGCTTCATATTTCTTCTGGTCTTCGCGCAGGCCGGCAATGATTTCCCGGATACGGTCCAGATCATCCTATCTTTTCTTACGGAAAAGCCGAATCCAGCATTCGAACAGGCGATAGAGCAAACGACGGTCCCAAGTCGCGCGGGATACCGAGGGGACCTGTATTGATTTTTCATTTTCATTGTACCACCGCCGCAAATCGGACCAGCGGTCACCGCAGTAAGCCAAGGCTGAGAGGTGAAGAAGATGGGATATACGTTCGATTTCGTTTTCCGGAAGCGTGAACAGACGACGAATTTCAAAAGCCCGCCAGGCACCGGCAGAGCACTGATTGCGAAGTTCCTCTTCATTGGCGGTCGGATTAAGAAAGGCGTCCAATCCCTCGATGGCCGCCATTTCATAGGCCATGGCGAGACGATGTAACAATTCGTCATCACCACCATCTTCGGGAAAATCAATGTGCATCTGCTGCCCGACTGCCTGTTTAACCAGGCGGGCATCGGCGACCTTCAATCCATGGTCGCGTTCTGCTTCTCCGACAGCCAAGACAGCCCAGTGACGGTCTACATTATGGAGGTGTTCTGCAAGGATCACGCGTCACCTCTCTTGCCGGCCGCCACGACTTTATCACTGAGGGTGTCGATACTTCCGGCCGGCAGATAAATGGCCAGCAGCTCGATCAGGGTTTTTCCCGGGCAATTCTCAAAAAGCATTTGCCGGCTTGCTGCGAGGTCATCGCTATTGGGCGGGACATCTCGAACCAGGACACCAAATATCGTAACACCAGAGCCATGGGTCTTGATATAATTTTTTGCGGCTTTTTGGTATGTTCCTTGCCAAGCGGATCTTGTTGCCCTATGTCCCAGATAGACAACAGCCCTGTCTCGCAAAGGTTTCTTGTCCCGAAGATCCGTCAACTGTCTGTTCAGTGAGTGATCGCCATATCATACAACTTGTGGAGGTGACTTGTTTTCCTTGCTTGTTTTCACCTCACCAAAGGCAAATCTGGTTTCTTCATTGTTTTTATGAAAACCGATCAGATCGGCGCCGGGCAGGCTGGACTTGGGTTTCCGAATATCTCTACCATCGGGCCAAGGGAAGTATGAATTCCTATGATGGGTCAGATATGCTTCAGCAATGGCCTCTCCTACCTCCCAGTCCTTGGGAAGCATATCATTGTTGAGGATTCTGGCAATTTCATCACCCGCGAAATCCGTACCAGGTACGCTTTCAAGCAATGCTGCGATATCGGCCGTTCCCTCACTGTCGAACACTAAAGATGCAACTGGCCCGGCCAAAGCCGTATCCAGCTCCTCGGCGGTCCAGGATACCCCGGAACAGTTTACCCGCGAAGCGCCAAGCGTATATTCGATCGTGCCCAAGGCCATACTCATATTGTTGACCTTATTAAAATACCCTTTACCTACAGATTTTATTATATGCTCTGAACCAAAATTGAGGCATCCTTCATATAGGCATAAAAGTAGTTTACACTTTTTATTTTTTTGAACCGCAGAATTTCGAACAAGAAATATCGAATGTCGAAATAATACCTTCGAAATTCTGCGGTTCCTTGTTCTGCGGTTCGATATTCAAAATGGATGATTAAAGAACCAACCTCGAAAAGTGTAAACTACCTTTTTTGCAAATTTTTTCCTTCGCTTGCTGGCCTGCGAGATTGAAGGCCGTGAGACAGTTAAATTTTCAGATGGTGATTTTGCCCAAACCGGTTCGGAAATATCAATTGTGGTCATTTCGGTATCCAGCATATCTTCAGAACCACCTTGTAAAGATTCGATAAATTCCGCTCACAAAGAGTATATCCAAATCTTAGGGGGCAGGACTATACTCTTGACACATTGAAACCATCCTGTCAAAAACAAAGGGGGGCAGATCTACCCTTGTAAGTTTTCACGTTTGGATGCTTTCTGAAGTTTATCGTCAAAGCATGAGAAAGCTATGGGTAAGGACAATTCTTGACGTAGAGTTAAGGCTGAGGCTAAATGAATTGAATCAAAACCCCTTAAAACATGTTTTTCTGCCAGGTCACCTGCCAGTCTGATCATATTTAATGTGACACTCAAGATGAGATAATTGCTCCAATCTTTATCAAAAAACTCTTTTATGCGATCATGTTCGTCTGGTGTAAATGCCTTCTCTCGAAATCTGCGAGCGAACGCCGCCCTTGCCTCAGCGTAGGCAACAAGTGAGGTGGCTGTAAATTCTGAAGATCTGACCAGAGCATCAACTTTCGACGATTCATCTTCTTCCACATACAATTTCACCAGGCTACTGGTATCAAGATATACGATCATTCTACCGTCTGTCCTCAATAACAGCGCCGGATACACTCTTGCCCCTTGAAATAATTCGGGCCGGCATACCCTTTGGCTTGCCTCCGGACCAGCAGACCACGCCACGCCGGATCAATTGATATATCTTCTCTTCCCCGGCTTTTTTGGGGAGAGGCATTATGATGGCTATCTCTTTTTTTCGATCTGTGACAATGATTCTCTCTCCGGTTTTCACTCTCTTTATATAGCGGCTCAGGTTTTCTTTTAATTTTCTTATGCCGATTGTTTCCATAACGCCAATCCTCAAAGCTTTGTATAATGTGACCACATTATATTTTATGTTGCCTCATTCGTCAAGTGGATTTACTGGAGAGGCATTTGCGCTGTCCCGTTT
>DFBQ01000003.1 GCA_002367355.1 Deltaproteobacteria bacterium UBA3076
CACTGGATTCCCGCCTTCGCCTGTCTGCGTGCGACGCACAGGCAGGCGGGAATGACGATTGGGTGTGAGCGCCTGTCATTCCGGCGAAAGCCGGAATCCATACGGATAGTCGCAAAATATGATTTGCCCGGACTTATTGAGAAGTTACCCTAAAAGTCTTCAGTCTTTAGCCTATCCACCTAAGGATGTGATCGCGCACAATTTGTCCCTAAAAGCCTTCAACCTTCCACCTTCAGCCTTCCACCTTCAGTCTATCTAAATGTCCCAAAAGCCATTCCCTTTTCAGCCTTTGTGATTCGGACCGGCAGGATCTGATTTTTAAGGTCTGCCTGATCTCTTCCGGTTTCCTCAATCAGCACAGGGATATAGTTTGGAGTAAGCCCTCTCCACAGACCAGTCTCTTTGTCTTGCTGCTCCACAAGGCACTCAAATATTTTTCCTACCTGGGAACGGTAAAAGGCCTGCTTTTTTTCGTTTCCCAGATTCCTGACAGCCCTGCCTCTTCTCGTCTTTTCTTTTTTGGGCACCATATCATTCATTGCTGCAGCGACAGTCCCTGGCCTGGAGGAAAATGGAAATGCATGGACATATGTAATGGGTAGTTCTGAGATCAATTCCATTGTCTTTTCAAAAGCAGACTCATCTTCCCCTGGAAACCCGGCCAGCACATCTGCCCCTATAGCTGCCTCAGGCATGGCAGCCCTCAGCTCCATAATAAGATTCCTGTAATAAGAAGATGTGTAGTGGCGGTTCATCCGTTTCAGAATTTTATCAGAACCGCTTTGAAGAGGAATGTGCCAATGCGGGCAGAAATTTGGGGTGGAACTTGCCCATGATATTATGTCCGGAGTGAGTTCCGAGGGTTCTATGGAGCTTAAACGAAATCTCAGTTGAGGAAAGGCCGCACATAGGCTTTTCAACAGGTCCAGAAGAGATGTCTTTTCCGGCAGGTCCTCACCATACATACCTATGTGAATCCCGGTAAACACCACCTCCTTTATCCCTTCCCGGATCATGGTCTTGACCTGTTTTTCCACCAATTCAGGGGCAAGGCTCCTACTCCTTCCCCGTGCGTAAGGTACAATGCAGTATGTGCAAAAGGAATTGCACCCGTCCTGAATTCGTACAAAAGCCCTGGTCCTTCCCAATTGGCGTTTTACAGTAAAGGGCGCGATGGTTGTAGCCCTGGAAATACTTCCGACATAGAATTCCAGGCCGTCTTCGATCTCAAAGGCAAGGTCTATAAGTTGCGCCTTTTGGCCATTTCCCACGAGACATACCTGGCCCGGAACCGCTTCCAGGATCTCCTGGGCCCCTACCTGGACATAACAACCAGTGGCTATGATTCGTGATTTTTTTCGGGATCGCCTCAGTCTTCTGAGTATCTGCCTCGACTGATAGGCAGCCCTTGAAGTCACCGTGCAAGTATTTACAACGTAGATATCTGCTTCCTGAGTGTAATTGACAATATCCGCTCCCTTTGAGATAAAACCCTCTGCCAGGGCAGCAGTTTCAAACTGATTGACCTTGCATCCGAGTGTGTAAAGGGCTACCCGCATATTGAACCACCGCCAAGTACCAGATCATCCAGATAAAAGACTGCGAACTGACCTGGTGTTATGGCCCATTGGTCTGAGAAAAAGCAGACACGAACCTTGCCGGATTCCAGAAGTTCCAACTTTGCCATGCCCCCCGGATGACGATAGCGTATCTTTACTGTACATGGCCGTTTAAGGGCAATATCAGGGGGCGCCAGCCAGTTAACATGTTCCACAAGGAATTCTCCTGCCCAGAGGTTATGCTCTTTCCCAACTACCAGCCGGTTGTTTTTCCTGTCCAGGGCAGCAACGTAATACGGCGTTTTATCCGGGATACCGATACCCTGTCTCTGGCCTACAGTATAGGCATATAGTCCTGCATGTCTTCCGAGCACCTTCCCATCTATGGTGACAATATCTCCGGGCAGGTTGTTGAAAAGGCCTCTCTTTTCCAGAAAGGTCCGGTAATTACCTTTCAAGAAGCAAATTTCCTGGCTTTCTTTCTGCGCTAAAGCTAAAAGGCCTGTTTCGGCAGCCTGTTTCATTACATCTTTTTTGGTGCGGTCTCCAAGCGGGAATATCAACCTCGGAATGGCCTCTTTAGGTATCTGATGCAGAAAATATGACTGGTCTTTTTTTAGATCTTTTGCCTTGAAAAGGCCTGTCTGACCATTTAAAAGCCTCTTTGTCCGGGCATAGTGGCCTGTGGCCAGATAATCGATACCAAGCGAGTCTGCCAGAGACAGACCAATGAATACCTTGATCCTGTTATTACATATTACGCAGGGGTTTGGGGTTAGCCCTTTATTGTAGGATTTTTTAAAATATGAGATTACCTCGTTCTCGAATTTTTCTGCTTCATTCAGACAGTGAAGTCTGATGCCGAGATGCTTTGCCACACTCTTTGCTGCAAGAAGACCTGTGCCGGGAATTCCTTCCGGAAGGATATCAAGGAAGAATGCCTCAGTATGCCATCCGGCCTGAAGGAGATCATGGGCCGCAAGGGCGCTGTCCACCCCCCCGCTCAAGGCTAATAGAACGGATTTGTTTTTTGGCTTTAGTCTATTAATTTTGATATTCGTGCTTTTTATGACAAAATATTTTCAAGCTTTCCGGCATCAGGCATCCGGCATCAGGCCAGGACTTTGTCCTTGCTGAATCGAATTTCCATGGCCCTCACAGGGCAGACTGCTACACAGAGTTCACACCCTGTACATTCTTTGGGGTCAAAGATCACTTCCATAGTCTTTCGATCCATGTACAGTGCATGACTAGGGCAGATCCCGGTACAGGCACCACACTGGTAACATATGTCATCGTTTCTGCGAATTTCCTGTTCTACGGATTTTACGCCAACACCCAGATCCTTCAGATAGCGAATCCCCTCTCTTACATGTTTTTTGTGCCCGGTAAGTTCAAGTACCATTAGGCCTTCCAGGCCAGGGAGTATCTTTGCCTTAAGTATGTTAAAGGACAGATCGTGTTTGCGACTGAGATTACAGATCAGGGGTTTATCTGTGACCTCCGGCGGAAAGCGGAGGACAAGGACCTTTGTGTACATATATGTTACTCCTCTGTCATTCCTGAATTGCCTTTTCGCGGTACTGAATATAGGCATCTTTAAAAGCAATGTAAGGATCCAGTGCGGATTCTTTAAGGTCTTCGTATTCGCCGATGGACAGGGATGTCTTGTTAACTATTTCATAAGATCTGGCGCCCAAAGAAATATAAAAAGGTTTTATATAGCTTACGGGTTGAAGAAAACAGTCACCCGCAAATCCCACTGAATCACGCAGGGTAGAGGGTCCGAGAATCGGCAAGACAATGTAAAAGCCATTGCCGATACCCCAGGTACCCAGGGTCTGTCCCGTGTCCTCCTGCGGTGGGTTCAGCCATGGATACTTTTGGGCCGGATTGAAAAATCCAAGTATGCCGACTGTGCTGTTGAAGACAAATCGGCATGTACCCTGTCCGGCTCTCTTGAATTTGATCTGGAAGATATCGTTTACGAACCGCACAGGAAATCCGATGTTGTAAAAGAAGTTTTTAACTCGAACACGAACCGGTTCAGGAGTGATAAATCCATAGCCACGGGCAACGGGTTTAAGAAATTTAAAATAAAAGAAATCATTAAAGGCAAAAATGACCCTGTTGAGCCTTTCCAGAGGGTCACGTACCTGAGTTACTGATTCCTCTTCTTCTAAATCGTCTATCCATTCATCGTATTCATCCTGAAGGGCAGTCTCTTCGCCCGTATCTGTTTCCTGTGCAAAGGCCTTTGGACAATTAGCACTGCACCCGACAAAAAAGAATATAAATACAAGAGTGAAAGATATTAGAGCTGTGTGGTTTCCCTGCAAGACCCCCCTCCCGTAGTTATACATTTCCCCTTTGACAGAGCGGCTTGCTTTGTTGGGGTTTCTTCCTCGTTGACCTTTTCACGTAATTGCTGCAACAGGTCCTCCGGAGATTTTTTCTGGAGGATCTTATTGAATTGACTCCGGTAATTTCTTACCAGGCTCACGCCCTCAATAAAGACATCATAACCCCTCCACTCTCCGTGTTTATAGACGACCCTGTAATTTATTGGAATCTGTTTGGATGCCGTTATTACATTGGTTTCCACTTCGGCCTTGTTTTCAGAAAGCATGGTTGCCTTGCCATAGATTACCTTTTCGTCGGAGTATTTCTGGATTTTGTTAAGGTAAATTTTTTCCAGAAGTCTGGTGAACAAATCAGAGAATTCATCCATCTGTTCAGGTGTAAACGATTTCCTCTGTCTGCCAAGCACCCTTCTAGAAATTTCATTATAATCGAAGAGTACCTCCACAACGGTTCTAAGTTTTTGACGCTGTACCTCTTCGGTCGATTCCTCTTTGCATGCAGGGTCACGCAGGATGGTGAGCACTTTGTCTACCGAGGTCCTGACAAAATCAAGGGCTCCATCAGCCGGAGTCGAAGCCCAAACAGGAATAGCAAAAAAGAGGGTAAGTAAAATTATTACAAGTTGCTGTCTCATATCGCGTCTTTTTGCATATTGGATCGTAACTAATCAGGTTGAAGACTGAAGGCTGAANNGAACAGAGATGAATCCTCTAAACTCTGCGGTAAGCCTCTTTTCATCCCCGTCATTTCTTTGTGTCCTTTGCGTCTTGAGCGAAGCGGGCGGTTACTTCAGCCTTCTACCTTCAGTCTATTCACCTGAATAATTAGATCAAGTTAAACGTAAATTACACACTTCCGAAAATATATTCACTTATCAGTTCCTCAAGGTCAATAGCTGATTCAGTCTCTATAATGGTTCCGCCAGGCTGGAGTATAATATCAGAGCCGCCCGGCGTGATTTTGATAAATTTATCTCCAATCATGCCGCTTGTTTTGACTGATGCTATGGCGTCGTCTGTGATTTGAACATCTTTATGGATCTTGAGTCTCACCAGGGCCATCTGTCTTTCCAAATCCAGGCCGATTTTGCTGACACGCCCAATCTCAACACCGGCCATCTCAACACTGCTATCGGTTTTCAGACCGGAAACCGAATTGAATCGTGCATACAGGGTGTAATTCTCTCCCCCGATAAGTTCCATCTTGCCCAGCTTGATGGTCAAATAGCCAACACAAAGAAGACCGATAAAGACAAATATGCCCACGCTTGTTTCCAGGGAATATTTTTTCATGCTGTTTCACCGTGTTTTATACACTCGAGATGAACGATATTTTTTTGATGTGACAAGGCCTGTCCTATTAAGGAATCCAGGTCCATCCCAGGTCCGGCTTCGGCCAGTCCGGCCAGTATGGAAAAGCTGAAACAGGCTTTAGGATAGCTTTCGGCCTGGAAGATTTCCTGTTTCTGCAGGTCTGTTGCCAATTCATCAAGGACCTGTTTGGCCTTTTTAAGACCTGTATGTGGCAGGATCATCAGAATCTCGTTTTGACTATACCGTGCAGAGGTATCTGCAGTGTCGAAATGGTCCTTTATAAGCGTCCCAAGGAATTGGATAATTTGCTGGGCTGCTATATGGCCGATATGCTCATTGATTTGTTCCAGATTTTCAATGGTGAACATTACAATGGAAAAGCTCTCCTGGAGGCGGTCCGGTCGTCCCATTTCCTGAATGAGCATATTTTCTATGTATCGTCTGGTATTCAATCCTGTTAGCTCGTCCTTGAGGCTTGCCTGGCCTTTGATGAATTGTTGCACAACCGGGTTTTCAGACTGTTCCAGTTCCATGGGTGTGCCCTGGAAGGGAATCCTGCCATCATCGATAATAGCTACACGATTGGAAATGAAAAGGACGTCCGGGATGTCGTGACTGACTAGAATTGCTGTAAACCTGATTTTTTTCTGGTGACGGGCAATCATGCTCAAGACAACGTTTTTGCGGAGCGGGTCAAGACCGGCAGTAGGCTCATCAAAAAGGATGATCTTAGGTTCACTGACAAGTGCCCTGGCCAAAGCTACACGCTTCTGCATGCCCCCGGAGATCTGAGACGGGTACTTGTCAGTAACTTCGGAAAGCTCCATCTGGTCAATTTGGGCCATCACCTTGATCCGGATAGCATCTTCATCCAGCCTGGTTTTCTCCCTGAGTGGCAGGGCAATATTTTCAAAGACCGTGAGCGAGTCAAACAAGGCGTTATTCTGGAACATGTAACTAACCTGCCGTTTAATTGATCTTCGCTCTTTCCGGGTCATGCCTTTGAGTTGCTTGCCATTAAAGAGGATCTCTCCCTCATCAGGTCTGAGCAACCCGATAATATGTTTCAAAAGAACGCTTTTACCCTCGCCGCTTTTGCCGATAATTGTCGTGATGTCCCCTTCAAAGATGGTCAGGTTGACCCTGTCAAGGACGGTTTTTTCACCGAACCGTTTTGTCACGTTTTTTAATTCAATCAGCGGGGCAGTCACGACATTCTCACAAAAGGAATGAAGTCAAAACATAGTCCACTACTAAAACCAACACGCACGAGAGAACCACTGCTGAAGTCGTGGCCAGGCTCACCCCCTTGGCACCAAAGCCGCCAGGACGCATATGCGTAAAATAGCCCTGATAGCAACAGATAGTGGCGACTATTATCCCAAAAACAAAGGCCTTAATAAAGCATCCTCTCACGTCCTGCATGGCTACGTTGGGCTCGATGCGGTTCAAATAAATACCGGAATTGATGCCCAAAAGGCAAACACCTGAAAGGTAGCCGCCTACAATCCCGATTACATTAAAGATTGCAGTAAGCAAGGGAAAACTGATTAGAGATGCGACGATACGTGGACTGACCAGAAAGCGGATGGGATTGATGTCCATGGTCTCAAGTGCATCGATCTGCTCGGAGATACGCATGATGCCGATCTCTGCAGCCATGGATGAACCTGCCCTGGCGATAATCATGAGTGCTGTCATGACCGGTCCCAATTCACGTATAAGTGAGAGCGCCACTACCGCGCCAAGCACTCCCTCTGATCCGAATTTAACCAGTGTATAGTAGCCCTGTAGGCCCAGGACCATGCCGGTGAAAAGGCCCACCAGAAGGATGATCAGGATAGACTTGGCCCCGATGAAGAAGACCTGCTGCATGGTCTTGCTCACCTGAAGGGGCAGAGAAAAAATCAGGGCAAACGCGTGAATGAAAAAGATCGCAATGGCCCCTAATTCACCAAGAAAAGCAATAGAGAGTTTGCCCAGCCGGCTGAACGGTGCGAATATGGAATTGGTCGCTTGAGCCATGAAATTGTTTGATCAGTTTAGTTGAAATTATTAATATTAAAGGCGGATTAAACCCCAATATGCTTGTAGATCAGTATCTTAATATTCGATAAAGCAAAAGTAAATAGTAGGCCCCTACAGGCCGGAGTCTGAACCCTGAACCCTGAACCTCTGAACCCTGAACCTCTGAACGTATACAAAAAAGACTTGTGAGTCTATGTTTCAGCCTGCTATCTTTGCTATATGTTGCAACGCATGCCCAAAGATAAGATTCACGCTGCGGAAAATGAGTTCAATTTTCTCGATCCGATTTCACCGTCTGAAATAGGTTTCGACATAGACGGTGTGGTTGCCGATACCATGAAGGCCTTCATACGGGTGGCCAGAGATGAATTCGGCATAAATTACATCAGCAAGGAGCAAATAACCTCATACTGGATCGAGGAATGCCTGCCTGTACCACTTGACATAATCAAAACCATTATTAATCGTCTTCTTGCAGATCCTTTCGGCATTGAGCTTGAGCCGCTTCCCGGGGCAAGAGAGATCTTAATGAAACTTGCCGCCCACGGCAGGCTTACCTTTGTGACGGCCAGGCCGGCAAAAGAACCAATTGAGGCCTGGCTGGTCTCTATCCTTTCTGGAGTGCCGCGTGGAGACATCAGGGTGATCGCCACAGGTCATCACTCGGCAAAGGCCGGACAGCTTGAGGAACTGAAGCTTAAATATTTTATCGATGATCATCCGGAGACCTGCCAGGATCTCCACAAAAGAGGAATCAGGACCATTGTCTTCGACCAGCCATGGAACAGGGGACATACACCTTTTTTGAGAATCAGTTCCTGGAAAGATCTTTCAGGTATCATAAAAATGCCCTATTGATAGCTGGATAATACGCAAAAAAGGACACCAAGCCATAATAATGAATGAAGAAATAGTGGAAAAACTGGAAAGCTGGTTCACTAGTTATGTCCAGAAATTTAAATCCGGGAATCCCGACTGGCAACCAAACATAATACTGAAAGAAGAACATACCGGACGGGTATGCAAGGAAATTTTGGATATTGGGAGAAAGATTGGATTAAATGATGAAGACCTTTGCCTGGCTAAGGTAATTGCCCTTTTTCACGATATTGGCCGTTTTGAACAGTTTGCCCGTTATCAGACCTTTGTGGATCGCAACTCAGTGAATCATGCTGTGCTTGGGGTAAAAATACTTAAAGAAACTGGGGTGCTGAACAGGCTTGATAAATCATTGCGAGATCTGATTCTGCGAGTAATTTTATATCATAACCGTTTTGCTCTACCTAAAAAAGAGACGGGAAAATGCCTGCTTTTTGCAAAATTGCTGCGTGATGCCGACAAACTGGATATATGGCGGGTGGTTACTGATTACTACCGTCAGGAAAATGGAAAACGAAATACTGCAATTGAGCTTGGCCTTCCCGACACCCCGGGGATTTCAAGTAATGTCTATAGGGATTTGATGGACGGAAGGATCGTAAATGTTGCACATCTTAAAAATCTAAATGATTTTAAGCTCCTTCAAATTGGGTGGATCTATGATATCAACTTTGTGCAAACCTTTCAATGTGTTCGGGAGAGGGGCTATCTGGAAATGATCCGTGATGTCCTGCCTGAATCGGAAAAAATTGCAGAGATTTTTAATGTGCTACAAGCTCACATGAATGAGCAAATCCGGGGAAAGAGGCTCTGTGATTTATGAATAACCTAAGTTGAGCGATTAGCTGTTAGCCATTAGCGTTTAGCTTTGTGAAAAAAATCAAGGCGTTACAAAAATTAGCAAACACCCAACGGGTTCACCCTGTT
>DFBQ01000095.1:0-131 GCA_002367355.1 Deltaproteobacteria bacterium UBA3076
GTCTTGACAATGGGGAGTACTATATTTCCTTGTAAGGAGAGTTTAAAAGACTGGACTATAGAGAAAGGAAATGATCTGTTTAACTCTTTAATTTTTAATAAAAGAATTGGGGCATCCTTCATATCAAGCCA
>DFBQ01000095.1:244-10824 GCA_002367355.1 Deltaproteobacteria bacterium UBA3076
TACAAAATGAAGGATGCCTAATTTCTGTCTAAAATCTCCCTAATTCTCAGGAATTCACGGCACATTTTTATTAAAAACCCATTTTTCAAGGATCTCAAAGACGAACTCCCTTTTAATCGGCTTTGCAAGATAATCAACCATGCCTGCCTTAAGGCATATCTCCCTATCACCCTTCATCGCATTGGCTGTCATAGCAACAATCGGAATAGTGTCAAATCCCTTTTCTCTGATAGTTTGTGTCGCTTTAATTCCGTCCATCTCCGGCATCTGAACATCCATGAAGATCAGGTCAAAATCCTCGGGAGATGTTGTGTATTTTTCAACGGCCTCTTGACCGTTATTGGCCACCTCCACCTGATATCCGGCCTTGGTCAGCATCATCTTTGCAAGTTTCTGGTTGACTGGGTTATCTTCTGCTAAAAGGATACGCGCAGAATGCTTCATATCCTCTCGAGCTGAATACTGCGTAACAATTTTCGGTTTTAGCTCTTCATCCTTTTTTTTACCCAATAGTCTCTCTAACATCTTATATAGCTTTTCCCTGCGAATGGGCTTACTCAGGAATCCATCAAATCCTGCCTCTTCACATTTTTTGGCTTCTCGCTCCATTAAAGAGGATAGGGCAATCAGAGGAAGATCTTCGATTTCGGATTTAAAACCATGAATTGCTTTTGCCACATCATATCCGCTTATGCCGGGCATCTGGATATCGCAGATACAAAGGTTAAAATGATTTTGTTCTTCCAAGGCCTTTTGTAAAGCTGGTAAAACATCTTTTCCGTTTGTTAGAGCAACTACATTCATACCGACCGACTCTAAAATGTGCCTTAAGATATCCAGGTTGCTCCGGTTATCATCAACAATGAGAGCATTCTTGCCGAAGAGTGATACAGAGACAAATCTCCTGGTTTCTTTTTCTTCTGCCTTTCCAAGCCATGCGGTAAAGTGGAAGATGCTCCCTTTGCCAACTCTACTTTCCGCCCAGACCTCCCCTCCCATGAGATCTGAGATATGCTTGCAAATGGCTAAGCCCAGACCGGTACCGCCATATTTTCTTGTAGTTGATCCATCTGCCTGCTGAAAAGGCTCAAATATGGTGGACAATTTACCTTTTGGGATACCGATGCCTGTATCCCTGATTTTTGCATGAAGTTTTACCTGGGTCTTTTTTTCCTCTTCAATATCAAGGGAGATTTCAATCTCTCCGGCCTCGGTGAATTTGGGAGCATTGCCCATCAGATTTGTCAGGACCTGACGAAACCGTGTTGGATCTCCCTTAACCATTGAAGGAATGTTATCCCCGATACGGCATAAGACCTCGATAGGTTTTGATTCAATCCTTGGGCGAACCGTTTCACAGACATCATAGACCAAAAGTTCCGGATCAAAGTCAATCTCCTCAAAATCCAACTGCCCTGCCTCGATCTTGGAGAAATCAAGGATATCGTTGATCAAAGAGAGTAGAGAATCGCCACTTCTTTTGACTGTGCTTACATAATCTCTCTGGTCTTCATCTAAATCAGTATCAAGCAGCATGTCGGAAAAACCCAGGACCGCATTCATGGGTGTGCGGATCTCGTGACTCATGTTGGCCAGAAATTCGCTCTTTGCCTGGTTGGCGGCACTGGCTTCTTCGGCCATCTGATTGGCTTGTTTGATGGCCTGCTCTAACTGCTGATTGGTTTCTGCCAGTTCCGCTGCTACTTGCTTGCGCTCGGTGATGTCCCTTATCAACCCTATCGCATTCCATCTGCCTTTCAGTTTCACCGCAGAGAGGGAAAGTTCGACCGGGAATTCCTTACTGTCCTTTCCAAAAGCAGCCAGTTCAAGTGTTTTTCCAAGAGCAGCGCCCTGTCCCGTTTCCTTAAATCCCTTGAACCCTTTCGAAAAACCGGCATGGAATCTTTCGGGCACAAGGAGTGCGTGCAAGTCTTTGCCGATTACTTCCTCTTCCGTGTAGTCAAACATCCGTTCAGCAGCTTTATTCCAGTATGATATACTCCTTTCATGATCCATCATGATGATGGCATCATTAGCGGAAGCGGTTATCATCCGTATCTTCTCTTCACTCTCCCGAAGCGCGGTCTCCGCAGCTTTCTGTTCTGTGATGTCTCTAACCGTAGCCTGTAACATCCTTCTGCCTTGCAACTCCATCCTGGTCAATAAAACAGTGGTGGGGAATTCCTTGCCATCCATCCGCTTGTGTGTCCATTCAAAGAAATGCGAGCCTTTTTCCATCGCCATTGCTATCATCTGTTTAGCTTTTTCAGACGATAATGCCCCATCAGGTTGATACTGTGGAGATAAATCATACGAGGTTCGTGAGATGAATTCTTTCTCACTCTTACAGCCAAATATTTCTACAGCAGCAGGGTTTCCACTTAAAAATCTCCCTTCATGGGTTAACATCATTATGGCGTCCTTGGAAGAATCATAAATCGTTCGATGCTTCTCCTCGCTCTCACGGACCGCCTCTTCCGTAGCTTTCCGCCTGGTGATGTCGTAAAACATCTCAAGAATCATCGTATCGCCATCGATTGTAATCTGTGTAGCCGTCTTCTCGATAGGAACGTCTCCACGATCCTTTGAGAGGAGGATCCCTTCAGCGTGGTCAAAGGTCAGCCCGTGATCGTAGATCTGGCAGTCGTTCTCTGCTATCGTGCAGATAAACTCGTGGCACATCCTGCCGATGATCTCTTCTCTTGGTCTTCCGATCAGGGCTGCAGCAGCATCGTTCACCTCCCTGATCTTCCGTTCTTTGTCGATGATGGCAGCTCCAAGCGGGTTTTCTTCGAACATGGCATGAAACCGCGTCTCAGAACTTTGAATCGCGTCCATCGCACGCTTGCGCTCCAGTGCATTCACAAAGATCTCGCATATTATCCTGAGCAGTGCGATGTTCTCTTCAGACCAGCTCTTCTCCTGCCTCACCGAATCAAGCCCGATAAATCCGACAAGAGTCCCGCCATAGACCATCGGAACGAGAATGGCTGATAGGATATCCCCTGATTGCAGGATCTCTTTTTCAGCATCTGCCCCGGGTGGAAGGTCTGCAATACTTGGAATGTGGACGGTCTTAAACCGGTTGAGTCTCCCCAGAAACCACGGGAAGTCCGCAACCGATAACTCCTTTAAGCTCCCGATCTGTGGCGCGATCCCCTCGGCGCACCACTCGTGGGTGTTGTCCGTCTTCGTTCCGTCATCGAATAACCGGAAGAGATAACTGCGATCGATACCGGAAAACTCTCCGATGGTTCTGAGTGCATCTTCTATCCCGATGTCAATCTCATCCGGTGCAAGGTTGAGGAAGCTTGTTGATATGGAGGCGACGATCTTCTCAAATTCAACCCGGTCATTCAGCGCTTTCTCAATCCACTTCCGTTCGGTGATATCCACTATAGCCAGTAAGATTAGTTCTTCTTCTCCTCTTATGATTTTTCTGACATTGAGGAGCATCGTCTTTTGTCCGATGGTTTCGAAGTTGTGCACCATCTCATAATCTTCAATGGTTGTTTTCTCTGGTAGTACTTCCTCAAGGAGTTTCCTCAAGGCAGGTATGTCCCACTGGCAGTTCCCCAGGTCGTATAATAACTGCCCCTCGGTTTCCTCGGGACTAACCATGAACGTTGTGTAGAAGGTACGACCCGCTGATACCACTCGTAGATCTTTATCCAGGACCACAACTGGTTCTCTAACGGTTGCTACGATATTATCGGCATATTCCTTGGCTTTTTGAACGACTTCCTCCGCCCGCTTGCGCTCGGTAATAGCGTCCTCCAGCTCGGCAACGCGCTTCTGCAACTCGGCATTGCGACGGCGCACTTCCGCTTCATCATTCATGTCGGGCATGCTTGTGACCTCCATAGATTCATCTTCCGGTTTGTCCCGAGTCCACTTGCTGCCAATGGATCTCCTCTATATTCATTTTTCCCGTGGTAAAACTCACCCCCAGCAATCCCGAATGATGGGAAAACTGGGGGACATTGTTGACTGAGTTGAATTAATCTTTCATTGTCCTGTTAAGGGCTTTGGAGATAGCAGACGTGGAAACTCCCACTTGGCGGGCTAATTCCGCCAGTGTAATTCCAAAATTCTCTACCAATTGATGTACTATCTGTGCTCAGCCCCAACCTGAGGAATGCACCTTCGACGACTACCCATCCGCTGCTCATGTGAATTGATATTTTCTTCTTCGCATACTTGCTCCTGAACTTAAAACTCTGTGGGCATCCTACCTGGCTTGCCTAAGCATAAAAATACCGTAACCGTTCACGGGTTCAGGGTTCACCAAATCGAGCGTTAACTCCACGCATTACCCAAAAGCCCATCTTTACACATAACAACCAGAAAAACATTATCTCCAGATTTGGAGATCAAAGCCTTGTTACTTGTAGGCTATATTGAGTTCTATTGATACTGATTTTAGTTTTTTGTCAGATGTCCATAATGGCATTTCTGACAACAGTGCTGAAGCCAAGAGATGGATATCAACAAAACCGATTCCTTTGCCCATCAGTCTATTTTGGTCGATAAAATAGAGGAATTCATGTAGGTCGATCACTGGAGTCACCGGAAGGGTTTGGATTAACGACAGGAATTCATTTCGATTCTTGATATTACCACAGGCCAATTCCCCAACTATGAAAGGGTGGCACACCACCTTTGTATCCAGGAGCAATTTCTCAAGGTGGTGGCTACCTTTCCGTAAATGGTCAACCCAAATAGAAGTATCAACCATAACCATGGCTACTATACCGATGGTCTCCGGCGGGGAATTGGCTGGAGATCTTTTTCTGTTCCACCCAGTTTTGCGAGTCTTTTACTGCTCTCGCGGGCAATCAGTGCCTCCAATCCGAGTCGAATCAAGGAAGTCTTTTCCTTAACTCCCGTCAAACATGACGCCTTATTTAGTATTTCATCATCTATGTTCAATGTTGTTCTCATATGTATTCATATGCCTTATTTATACATAAATGTCAATTGAGAAATCTTTGACAAGAAGCAGTACGGGTTGTCCATGTGAGCGAAGATGTCCCTCCTGCCGGCGTGGAACCACTTGAGTGGTTTTTACTGACGACAATTGATATAAAAGGGCTCCTCACTTCATTTGCGTGTCTTAAGACCAACCCACTTAGCGGCACGGGCAAGGGTTTTGTCCAAGGTCCAAAAAAAGGTATCCTCTCGGGTTGCAATAGCAAGGTGCAGGGCATCAGGGGCCCTCAAGGGATGCTTCATGGCCACAATCCATTCCGTTGCCCGTTCAAAATCGCCGGAGCCTATGAATAACGCTTTTCGTGTAGTTCATGGTGGTTCAATGGCCGAAAAACAGAACCATGCCCTCATAAAATGACCGATAGATTCCGCGAAATGAACCGGATGAGGGGCATATACCGCATTGCCAGAACATCCTCAAAGTAGTATATACTTCCTTGATAATGATTTTTGACTGCGATATCGGTTGCAGAAGTACGATTTGTATAATTTCCTTCCTATAACCCTGCCACAATCATTATATCGAAATCTAAATAAATGCATGTTCAAAATGATTCATCATAATCCGAGTCTATTCATTGTGAAAGGGCGTTGAAAGATGATGAATTGAAATGGATGATTGAGATCAGAGAGGCTTTAAATTTATTATGATCAAACAACAAAATCAAAAATTGAGAAATATTGCTATCATCGCCCACGTTGACCATGGCAAGACCACCCTGGTGGATGCCATGTTCCGCCAAAGCGGCCTGTTCCGGGAAGGCAAGGAAATGGATGAGCGGATCATGGACAGCATGGATCTGGAGCGGGAGCGGGGCATTACCATCGCGGCCAAGAACTGCTCGGTCATGTGGAAAGATACCAAGATCAACATCCTGGATACCCCGGGCCACGCGGATTTTGGCGGGGAAGTGGAACGGGCACTGGCCATGGTGGACGGCGCTATTTTGCTGGTGGATGCTTCGGAAGGCCCCCTGCCCCAAACCCGGTTTGTTTTGAAAAAAGCCCTGGAAGCCGGATTGGTCATGCTGGTGGTAATCAACAAGATCGACCGCAAAGATGCCCGGGCCGATGAGGTGCTGGACGAGATTTACGATCTGTTCATCGACCTGGATGCTTCCGAGGATCAATTGGATTTTCCGGTCCTCTATGCCATTGGCCGTCAGGGCATTGTTCAACCCGCCCTGGATGAGCCCCGGGAAAACCTCCACCTGCTCTTTGATACGATTTTGTCGGAAATCCCAGGACCTGTTTACGATTCGGAAGCCCCCTTTCAAATGATAGTGGCGGATCTGACCTATTCCGACTATCTCGGCCGCTTGGCCGTGGGCAAGATCCTGAACGGGTCCATCTCCTTTGATGACGGCCTGGTCTGTATCACGGAAGATAACTCCCGCCTGCCCATCAAGCTCACCAAACTCCAGGTGTACCAGGGCATGGCGCTGGAAGCCGTGGACCGCGCCGATGTCGGAGATATCATCGTGATCTCGGGTATCGACGATGTGAAAATCGGAGATACCATCTGCACCCGAACCGAGCCCAAGGCCTTAAAGCGCATCCGCGTGGACGAACCCACGGTCTCCATGACCTTTGCCATCAACAACGGTCCCCTGGTGGGCAGGGAAGGTAAAATTGTTCAATCCCGCAAAATCCGGGAACGGCTCATGAAAGAGACCCTGCGCAACGTGGCTATTCGCGTGGAAGATACCGGCAGTCAAGAATGCTTCGTTGTCAAGGGCCGGGGGGAATTCCAAATGGCAATTCTCATCGAAATCATGCGCCGGGAAGGTTTTGAATTGTGCGTGGGACGACCTGAGGTGATCTATAAGGAAAAGAATGGCAAGCGCCAGGAACCCATGGAACATGTGTTCGTGGATTGCGACGAGCCATTCGTGGGGGTCGTAACTGAAAAGTTGGCCCATCGAAAGGCTCGCCTGAGCAATATGGTGAACAAAGGCACGGGGCGGGTGAGAATCGAATTCATCATGCCTTCCCGGGGGCTAATCGGGTACCGGGAGGAATTCTTGACCGATACCAAGGGCACAGGAATTCTGAATTCTTATTTTTTCGGGTATGACGATTATCTGGGAGATTTTCCGTCCCGGTACACGGGATCATTGGTCTCGGACCGCCAGGGAAAGGCCGTGGCTTACGCCTTATTCAAGCTGGAACCCCGGGGGCATTTGTTCGTGGCGCCCAATGATCCGGTGTATGAGGGCATGATCGTGGGGGAATACAACCGGGAAGTGGATCTCAATGTGAATCCCTGCAAGGGGAAAAAACTCACCAATATGCGGGCCTCGGGCAAGGATGACGCCGTAGTTTTGACCCCGGCCATGCCCATGACCCTGGAGAAGGCCATCCACTTCATCAAAGCCGATGAAATGGTGGAAGTGACCCCCCTTTCCATCAGATTGCGAAAGACCATTCTGGCCGCCAATAACCGTCCCGTGGGTAAGGGGCCGATCCACTAAGGAACTGTCCGCAAATAACTTGAACATCTTGCGCCCGTCTTTGAGCCGACTTTGGCCGATCCGATTGAGCAAAACCGCAGGCATAGCAGTGTTATGTTGAGGATTTTGTGATTGAGGATCGGCCAAAGTCAACACAAATCCAAACACAATATTGTCCAACTTATTTACGGACAGTTCCTAATCACTGATCCATTCTAAGGGAAATTGCGTTATGGGATGTCCGTCTATTAATCGCCTGCTATGTCTTCATATCCTCTAGTGCTTTTTAGTAATCGGGCCAAGGCCCGTATGACCTCGCCCATAAAAGCAGGGATGTCCGAAGGTTGGCGAGAGGTTATGATATTGCCATCTACCACGACCTCCGAGTCCTCGTATAGCACACCCGCGGCCTCCAGTTCCCTTACCACACCTCTATAACAGGTGGCCCGCCGCCCAACCAAGACCCCTGCCGACAATAGAATCTGGGGGCCATGACAGATGGCGGCCACGGGCCGTCCCTTGTCCACAAATGCGCTCACAATGTCCTGGACTTGCGGAATTGAGCGAAGCGTCTGAGGTGCCACCTTACCACCAGGCAGAAGAAGCAATCTAAAACCGTCGGGTTGCACGTCGTCCAGAGCCAGGTTGGCAGTCACTGTATAACCCCGCTTTCCCTTTATCCGGCCCCATTCCGGCGCGGCTATGTCCACCTGATAGCCTGCCTCTTTAAGCCGGTACATAGGACACAGAAGTTCGCTGTCTTCAAATCCATCCGCACTCAAGATAAGCACCCTCATTCTAACACCTCCTGGTCGGTTTAAAACAATGCTGTTATTTGCCTGTAAGGAACAAGCAAACCGTCTTCATTTATAGCACATGATTTGTTTGGTTTCATGAGCCATATTTATAATGGACACAGCATAATGGCCGCTGCGACCGGGAAAAGAACTAAGGCGTATGAAAAAACCTACATGAAAAAATGTTGAATTAACAAATGGTTAGCTTGTGTAAAATGTTTCGCTCTTCACTCTATGTAGGATGATCCATAAAAATATCCTCTCGATATTATTCATTCACGACAAACATTCTTTAAAATCAGGGAGTTAATTTGATCAACCCAATTTGGTATATTCTTTGCTATAAAATATTAGGCTTTAATAAGCACATATGTAGTTAAAGAAAAAATGGGTTATAAATGAATTTTTTCATTTCAAAAAAAAGGAGAAATTAAAATGAAAAGAACTATTGTGTCGCTATCTCTTGCAATGTTAATGTGCTTTGGTTTCATGGGTTTACAGGAAGTGGGGAGCACTACAACAGAGGAAGCTGTGGTCGTAGTAGAAGAGACAGCAAATGTGACTGCACCGGCAGAGGCTGCTCCGCCAGCAGAAGAGGCTGCTCCTGCTGAGGAAGCTGCCCCAGCTAATTAATAAATATGCCTTGGTTTCATCTTATCCCGGTAATTGGAGAATAGATTGCCCTTGCCGAGGAAAAAATGGAGAAGAGGGTAGAGGTTTGTTACGAAAAGGAGGAATAATTAAAGTGAAAAAATTAATTGTATTGGTTTGTCTTGCAGCGTTGATGTGCTTCGGTTTCGTTGGTTGCAAGGAAGAAACTAGCACTACCGCACCAGCCGAAACAACGGCCGTAGCTCCCGCAGAAGAGGCTGCAGCACCGGCTGTTGAAGAAGCTGCTCCTGCTGTTGAAGAAGCTGCTCCTGCTACCAATTAGAAATAGTAGCTGGGCAATGTAAAAAAGAGGGCTGAAGAAAGCCGAGGGGACGTTGTTTATCAGTTCGCTGGAAAGCGACGTCCCCTTTACTTTAGTCCCCATCCACCGCCGTCCGGCGTATTTATGATCAGCCTTTCCCCTTTCAGGGCATTGAAGGTGCATCGGCCGGGAAGTCTTATTGTTGTGCCGTCAATTCGCCTCAACAAATTTGACCCGCACTTCCCGTCATTCCCGCCGCCAATTCCCTTTGGTGAAAAGCGTCTCCTTTCAGACTGAATGGATACGACTGCATCTTCCAGGAAAAGAAATTCCCGTGTCTTATGAATAATATCCGGCCCCGGAGGGACTGGTTCCGGGTCAGTCCTACGAGCAAAAAATCTAAACGGATAAGGACCTTTGGAGATTTATTAATGAGCGTGCATAAAAAGACAAGGCATCTCCATGCGCTATAAAGGTCCCATATACCGGCCTCCCAGCGAAGCAGATTCGCTGTTAATCCAGGCCACTATAGGATGTCCTCATAACCGATGCACTTTTTGCATGGTCTATAAGAACGGCCCTAAATACCGCGTCAGGCCGGTAGCAGATATTAAGCAAGACATGGTGGAAGCAAAAAAGATCTACGGCCCTCACGTGTGCACCATGTTTCTCCCTGCTGGAAACACAATAGCTATGAACACAAAGAATCTGGCTGATGTGTGTCATTTTGCCAGGACAACCTTTCCCTGTCTTGAGCGAATCACTGTCTACGGGTCCTCTCAATTTATCCACAAGAAAGGACCGGATAAACTTAGACAGTTGGCCAAATCGGGCCTTGGACGCATTCATGTGGGCCTTGAATCAGGTGATGATGTCATATTGAAACATATTCGCAAAGGAACCCATGTCCAGGAGCAAATCGAAGCAGGCAAATGGTTAATGGCCGCCGGGATCGAATTAAGCCTGTATGTTATTTTGGGGATCGGAGGCCAGGAAAGAACATACGAGCATGCAAAAGAGACTGCCAGGGTGATTAATGAAATCGCGCCCGACTTTGTCCGGCTGCGCACCTTTGTGCCAAAGATAAATACACCTATTTTGGATGATGTCTTGGCAGGGCGTTTTAAGATGCTGACGCCTCACGACGCTTTAAGGGAAACAAGGACCTTCCTCGAAGGCCTGACCATTAAAACTTTCCTTACCAGTGACCACTATACGAACTACATCAACCTTCACGGCCGCCTGCCTCATGACAGGCCAAGGCTTTTGAAAGAGATAAATGATGCCCTTGAACGGGACGAGTCTGATTTTCGACCGTTTTTTGTAGGAACCGAGTGATGAGGAATGAAGAATTCAGGTAACAGCTCAGGCACTGAATAGAAAAGGCAAGTTTAATCCGCAGATTACACCAATTACTCTAATCTG
>DFBQ01000034.1:0-2201 GCA_002367355.1 Deltaproteobacteria bacterium UBA3076
AGCTAAACCCTAATGGCTAACAGCTAACCGCTCAACTTATGTAACACATAAATTTCAGAAAGGCAGGTTAAAGGTCGAAAAGAATTGCAAAGGTTTTAAGTCCGGGCTTACGGGGAGTGCAATATGAATGATAAAGACAAAACAAAAGATCAACTTTTAAGCGAATTGGCAGAACTGCGCAGGCGGATTGCTCAATTTGAATTAACTGAGATAAAATCCTGGCAGGCAGAAGATGCACTGCGTGAGTTGGAGGATAAGTTCAGGGTCGTATTCTCCAACTCGTTGGATGCTATCATGATTATAGATAGTAAAAGCGGTCGTATTCTCAGTGTCAATCAAGCCACCTACCGAATTTTGGGCTACGGAGACAAAGCTCTTATTGGTAATCATTTTTCGATTCTTTTCCCACCCGCATGCAAATTGTCAAGGCAAGATCTATTGGGAAAAATTCAGACCCATGATGCAGTATTTACACAGAAGTTTCTCCATGCCAATGGCCCGGTTTTCCAAATGGATTTGACAGCGACCTTGATTCCTTGGAGAAATTACAAGGCAATTCTTGTCACTTTCCGCGATATTACTGAACGGCTGCAGGCAGAGGAGGAGCGACAAAATCTTATTAATCAACTTCAGGAAGCCCTTGCAAAAGTTAAGACATTAAGCGGACTTTTGCCTATTTGCGCGTCATGTAAGAAGATACGAGATGACAAGGGGTACTGGAATCAAATCGAATCTTACATCAGAGATCATTCAGAAGCTGAATTTACTCATAGCCTTTGCCCTGAATGTGCTAAAAAGCTTCGCTCTGAATTAAAACAATACCATAATAACAGTGGCCACGGGAGCACTTCCTGATTTAATTGACAATTGAAGATTGTCAATTTTCAATGAGGATGGCTCGGGTGCGACAATTCAAATCGGCCCAATTATCCTTCACTGTGGAAAGCAGAACGCTATCTCGAAGAAATAAAGGCGGATAAAAATCATGAAGGCTTTCGGACCGGTTCCGTCCAGACGCTTGGGACGCAGCCTAGGCATTAACAATATTCCTGCAAAGGTCTGCACGTATTCCTGTGTTTATTGTCAGGTGGGACTTACAACACAGATGCAGGTTAAGCGCTGCGCATTTTATAGACCTGGGGAGATTTTGGAAGAGGTTGCGGAAAAGGCAGAAAGAGCAAGAGAAATCGGCGAATCCATTGATTACCTTACCTTTGTAGCTGATGGCGAACCGACCCTGGATTTAAATCTAGGCCGTGAGATCGAGTTGTTGAGGCCTTTGGGGATCAAGATTGCCGTGATCAGCAATGCTTCCATCGTCCGGCAAAAGGACGTCAGAGAAGATCTAATGAAGGCTGACTGGGTTTCTTTAAAGATAGATTCTACGCAAGAAGCGATCTGGCGGAAAATCAACCGTCCACATCGGCACTTGGACCTGGTGTCCATTTTGGATGGGATGCTCGAATTTGCGGGTATTTTTAAAGGAAAACTGGCAACAGAGACAATGCTTGTTAAAGACATCAATGACAGTGACGACCATATTGCAGAGATTGCCGATTTTTTGGCCCGACTGACCCCTAACATTGCTTATTTATCCATTCCCACAAGACCGCCTGCAGTAAAGTGGGTGCAACCTCCGGGTGAGGAAGTGATAAATCGGGCCTATCAGATCTTGAATGAGAAAAATGACAGCGTAGAATACCTCATTGGTTATGAAGGCAACGCCTTTGCTTTTACAGGAGATGTTGAGGAAGATCTGCTGAGTATTACCGCTGTCCATCCCATGAGGCAAGAGGCCCTGAATGAGTTTATATCCCAGGCAGGGGCTGATTGGTCCATTATCCATAAAATGATTGCTCAAGGTCAACTCATTAAGATGAATTATGAGGGAAGAAATTATTATATGAGGAGACTTTCTGCAAGACACACATGAAATGTTAGATCATCAATCAAAATCAGATGGGTTACGTTCCGGTCGCGAGGCATTGCAAACCTTGTGGGAGCGAGGGCTCAGGGGACGGGAACTCCTCGTAGAGCACACCAGGATTGTGGATGCCTTTTTATCAGAGGCCTTTTCCGTCTGTCCTGAGGCCAAGGAAAAAATGGCCCTGATAGCTCTGGGCGGATACGGAAGAGCAGAACTTTTCCCATTTTCAGATATTGATGTGATGTTGCTTTATGAACCAGAGGTGGAAGACAGG
>DFBQ01000034.1:2250-4907 GCA_002367355.1 Deltaproteobacteria bacterium UBA3076
GTGGGCCACGGTGTGAGGACTGTTGATGCATGCCTGGTCGACGCCGAAAAAGACTTTTACTTTCAGGTAGCACTATTAGATGCCAGGTTTATCCATGGAGACGACTCAC
The DNA here is from genome assembly GCA_002367355.1 of Deltaproteobacteria bacterium UBA3076. GTDB lineage: Bacteria > Desulfobacterota > Dissulfuribacteria > Dissulfuribacterales > UBA3076 > UBA3076. The sequence continues at coordinate 2,360 of DFBQ01000034.1, forward strand.
TCTTTCTCCGGTTGAAGCACGAGTTCATTCAGAGATTTCTGAAGGGCGGGAAAAAGATCTTTGTGGAGGACATGATTGCTCACAGAAAGGAAAGGCATAGACGCTTCGGCGCCAATGCCTACCTCCTTGAGCCCAACATTAAGGAAAGCAGGGGGGGATTGCGGGACATCCATTCGATCTTATGGACTTCCAAAGTCCTTTTTGGACTGGAAGATATCAAATCCATTGAAGAGGCAGGGCTCATTACAAAGGAAGAAAGGATCGCACTGGAAGATTCCTGGGATTATCTGCTCCGGATAAGAAACAGGCTCCACTATATTAAATCCCGCAAAAATGACAGGCTGTTTTTCGAGTATCAGGAGGAAGTTTCCAGTTTCCTTGGTTATAAGGACAGTAACAATATGCTTGGTGTGGAACACTTCATGAAGGAGGTTTACGGACATCTGCAGACCGTAGCTGTCATATCAGACCTGTTTTTTGAATGTGTTGACGAGGTTTCGAACCTTTCCGCCTGCAGCAAAGAAAATAAAATCCTTGAGCCTGGCATAGAGGTCATTGATTGCCGCATAATCCTCACAGAGCCATCACTACTTGAAAAATGTCCCTATCTGTTAATGCGGCTTTTTGCCCATGCGGCCAGGACCGGCCTGCCTATACATTACAGGACAAGACGGCTTGTAATCGCCAACTTGGATCTTGTAGACGAAGAGTTAAGATCCTCAAAATACATGGCCGAGGCATTTTTGCAGGCGCTTCAGGGTGGTGAAAGGCCTTTGGAAGTCCTGGATGCCATGCTGGATACAGGCATTCTTGCCGCCTACATCCCGGAGTTTTCAGAGATCAAATCCCTGGCCCAACACGATGTCTACCACATTCATACAGTGGATAGACACTTACTCCAAACTGTTGCCGAACTCCATGGCCTGAAGGAGGAAGAGTCCCGGATTTTTATGGCCTTGGAATCACCTCACATACTTTATCTCGCTGCCCTGTTACATGACATAGGAAAGGGCCGTAGTGGACACCACGCCGAACGCGGGGCCGAAATAGTCAAGGATATCGGTAAAAGAATGGGGCTTTCCTCAGAGGAATGCGCCTGTCTCTCCTTCCTTGTGCAAGACCATCTCTATCTGGTGCATATTGCCACGAGACGGGACCTGGAAGATGAAACTCTCATATTGAAATGCTCCAGGGAAATACAGGACGTTGAACGGTTAAACATGCTCTATCTACTCTCCATAGCAGATTCGAGGGCAACCGGCCCAAACGTATGGAATGATTGGAAAGCAGCGCTTGTGCATGATCTATTCTTGAAAATCACCCTCTTTCTGGAAGGATCAGAGATCTATGATTACCACAGGATCCAGGCCTTAGATTGGATGAAGCAAAAGATAGCCTCCAGGCTCGGGGAAAAAGCAAAAGATAGCCTTGCTATAATGCCTGATGACTACATACTGAGCTTTACTCCCGAGGCCATTGAAAGGCATATCCAACTCAAGGCTCAATTGTCAGATCAACTTTCCCTGCTATGGACTGAGGACAGGAGAACTTACTGGTCCCTGCTCGTGATAGCCAATGACCGAACCGGGCTCCTTGCCAGGGTATTTGGAATAATGGCCCTTCACAATCTCAACGTGCTTGCTGCTCAGATTTTTACCTTAGGGGATGGGACAGCTATAGATGCGCTGGATGTGAAATCCTCGGTCAACAAGGGCTACGATGAACAGGACTGGGAAGCCCTTAAAAGAAATCTGAACCTGGCCCTGGACGATCGGCTGGGATTAGCCCATCGACTGGCAGGAAAATACAGGCCGGTAAGATCAGGCGACTGGCAGAAATACCTCAAACGCCAAGCCCGGGTTGTCCTGGACAATGAGGCGTCAGACTTCTACACAATCGTGGAGGTCTATGCAGAGGACAGGATCGGACTTCTCTACGATGTTACCCGTACCCTGGCGGATTTCGGTATAAATATTTCCAGGGCCAAGATAGGTACCAAGGTCGACCAGGTAGTGGATGTGTTTTACGTGCAGGACAAAAAAGGGCAGAAAATCAGCGCCCCTGATCTGCAGGAAGAGATCCGAAATGCCTTGTTGTATGCGGTAAATTGCGGAGTGTTTTAGGGTCTAAGTTCTAAAGTGCCTAAAGTGCGCTAAAGTTGTGGTGCGCGCTTTCAGCGCGGTTAATGTAATTGGAATTCGCGCTTTTGATTATAATCCCTCAATTCCTCACGGTAGATTTCTTGTGACGCATCTGAATAAAATCCATTATTTTTTAAACGAATTGGCAGCTTGAATCGTATCTTCTCAATAAGTCTGGGTATGTTGATTAGATACACGCTTGCTGGATTCCCGCCTTCGCGGGAATGACGGGCAATAAGAACATTCGTCATTCCCGCGAAGGCGGGAATCCAGTGACTGGTACCCGGACTTATTGAGGAATTACAAACATTGCTAATATATCAACGGTTTAACAAAGGTATAAAGGGTAAAAAATGTCAATATTTAATATTGGCATAACCACCTGTAAAACAAGGAATAATTGACAA
>DFBQ01000192.1 GCA_002367355.1 Deltaproteobacteria bacterium UBA3076
TCAACGATGTAAAGGACACTAATGCACTTAGTGAAGCTCCAGTCTTCATAAAGCGGGTAAACACCGGGGGCTTCAGGTTTGCTGGGCGGCACGAGCTCAAGGTAACCCAGCGCCTGTTTCAAAAACGTTTCCCACAGAGACTCAGCGTCCTGGGTGTTGCGGGTGCGCCAGGTCTGGGCCAGTGTAGCCATGCGCCCCTGTGCTGAATCATCGAGTTTGACGATGTCTTTCAACTCATCAATAAAAAGCGAGCTGAACAAGCCATTATTCTTCATAAGGCTAATGTTTCCCTCTGATCAACAATATATGTGTACTGATGACGTTTCCCGAAATCATAAGTCGCAAGTATCTTGTCATATTGGAGGACAAAGAGCAGACAGGGGTTCTTGCTCCATGTCTGTATGCGGCTGGCGAATTGCTTAACCGCATTGGACTGGCCTGTCCATGTGGCCTTGAGAAACTCCATGCCCGAAATAATCAGGACAGGGGCTTGGCTCCGGCTTTCCAGAAAATCGAACAGTTTCGGCACCAGGAACTGGGCTACCTTATCGCCAAGCGTCTTCTCCCGAGTGAAAAGCTCCAGTAAGTCAATATGCTCGGAACGCGTTTGACGGCCCAGCTCCGCCGCCCATTCCTTTTGTCCCTGGTAGTCATGGGTGAGTATAACACAGGCCCGCCCTCGAGATCGCGAAGGCAATTCCTGAACAAGCTGGACAATGTTGACGGGATTATTCATAATTCTTCATTCTTATAGTGCGCCGCAAGGAACTTAATTGCTGAGAAGCCCGGCTTAAGGCGGATCTGATCTAAATTGTGAGTGGTTTCATAGCGCAACCATCCTTGGTCATGAAGCGCTTCGATTTGATGTCGAAATGTGGCAGGCTCAAGTCCAAAGATGAGCGCCGGGGAACTGGGCATGACTGCCATTTCACCGACCTGGAACAGTTGTGCTCCTCTTGAGGCACAAAAATCGTAAATCATGGCACTGAACACAAGTCGATTAAAGCTGGTATAGCGGCGGCGGTAAAGTCGTGAGTCGGAGGACAAAAGCAGGATTTCCAGTTTACTTAAGTTACGTTCCAAATATGCATCAATGACAAAACGCACTTCCTTTGGCACATGATCCTTGATCGTTTTACCTGAGTATTGCCCGTCCAATCTAAATCGGAAATACTTATTCCACCCTTCCTGTGTCATCGTAGGCTCTTCTATCAACAGATGGTTGAAGATCTCAAACCAAACTAAATTCCGATAGGTGCCTGCACCGGCATAATGGCACCACTCAAGAGAACTTCTTTTCTCGATAAAAATGTCGTGTTGAGCAATGAGCAATCCGGTGGGTGTAAGGATTTGGCAACCAGGTTGAATCAAACCCATCGCAGCCCCAATACTGATCAGACCTGCCACTTGGCGATCCGCGAAGCCGGTATTTTCTCGCAGGCTTTTCCGATTGATCTTTCTTGCGTCTCTGTTTTCGAGAAGGAAATGCAAGACCCTGGCGAGTTGATCAAATTCCAGGAGATATCCGTTGCTGACTTGGAATTTGCGCCGGGTGCTTTTCTGGTAAGTTGATTTTGATTCAATGTTTTTTGGTTGAGAGGACAAGGCAGGTCTCTCTACTTCAACTTCAGTTTTCTCTGGTGAGCCCTCGAAAAGCATCGGTTCAGTACTATCAAGTCTTTTGTCCTGACCGTATTTTGATTTATGAGTCGTTGAATATGATTCGGATGGAATCGATAGCCTTCAACAAAGCAACTGATGACTGACCGACTCCTTTAACCTTGGAAAGTTCATTGGAAGAGGCGGAAAGAACTTCTGGAAGGCTACCAAAGACATGGATTAGCTCTTGGGCGAGAGGTCTGACGTCTTTCCTTGCAATTGCAAAAGTGAGCAGCAGTTCCAGGAGTCGTTCTTGCGAATGCGAACCTTGTGCACCCGCCAAGAATCGCTCTCTGAGTCTTTGCCTATGTCCAGCTTTGCTTTTTTCCGCCATAGTATTGTCTAACCTTATATTACCTTTTCGGAAACTTTTTTGCGTTCTTTATAATAGGAGACCTAAACACTGCCGCGAAAAACCCATCAGGTCCGCCATGACTGGGGAAGATAACAAGAAATCCATTCTCATCGACCAGCGTGGCGGCTGGTCCTTGCAAAACCTGACCTGCCGGTACAATGTGCCATCCCGGATGGCCGGAAAGAAAATCCTTCACTACTTCCCTGGTCTCCTCAGGCTCCAGGGTGCAGGTTGCATAGACCATGGTGCCTCCGGATCTGATTAAAGGGGCCAGGCCATTGAGCAAAGACCTTTGTTGAGAAGCCAATTCCGACAGCGAAGCCCGGGTACGATTCCACTTGATGTCAGGGTGCCGTCTTATGACACCAAGGCCTGAGCAAGGAGCGTCAACGAGGATACGATGATATCTTCCCTCAAGCTTGGGAAGTCTTGCATTAAACGATTCAAAAGGAATACAGGAAATGCACTTTATCCCCAGTCTTTCCTGATTTTTCTTTAGAAGTTCCAGGCGGGCATCATTCCTGTCTGTGGCCTCGACAACTCCTTGATCTCCTATCAACTGTGCAATATGGGTCGTCTTACCACCAGGCCCTGCGCAGGCATCGAGTATGATCTCCCCAGGCATTGGGGCCAAACAGTACGATACCAGTTGTGCTGCCTCGTCCTGTACCTGAAACCACCCTTGCTTGAAACCGGAGATTGCCACAGGAGACCCGGAATAACCACGAATCATTACGGCTTCGGGCGCATAGCGACCCGGAACGGCATCTATTCCATGGCCTGCCAGGTTATTAAGGACTTCTTCTCTTGTTATGGTCAGGGTATTTACCCTGAGAGTCAGCGGGGCCTTTATGTTATTGGCTCTACAGACAGCCTGTGCTTCTTCAAATCCATATCTCCCCACCCATCTATTGACCATCCAACGCGGGTGAGATTGCTCAATGGCAAGCCTTTCAACCGCATCAAGGCCCATCGTGTCCTTACACCTTCGGGCCATGTCCGGCCCAAGAGATGCACGCCTTTCAGCCACCCGGCGGAGAACGGCATTCACCAGACCGGAGGCCCGTGCATTATTGGATGACTTTACACCTTTAACCGCCTCATTCACTGCGGCTGAAAATGGAATGCGGTCAAGAAACAGGATCTGAAAGACCCCAATTCTCAAATGTGACCTGACTATGGTTGAAAGTCTCTTCTTTCCGGAGATAAGCTGGAAGTCTATGTGCCGGTCCAGGAGTACTAACCATCTCACCACTCCAAAGACCAACTCACGAACAAGGGCTCTATCCCTGACAGACCAGGGACCTGTATTCTCCAGGAAATCCTCTGTCAGTTGCGCCAGAGGCGGACGCTTGACCGGCGGAACACCCTCCCACTTCAGGAGGACTGAAGCAGCAAGCCGGCGGGTGGTAATTCTGCGTTTAGTCTTCTTCATGAGGACGCATTCACATGTTGGGGAACATAGAATTTAGTAATGAACATCGAACATCCAACATCAAATGTTGAATGGGAAAAGATAAAAAAGCAGAAATAGCTATTGAATATTCGGTATTGGGTGTTTGTTTTTTATTCGATGTTGGACGTTCGATGTTCGATGTTCGATGTTCATTTTTCAAATCAACCCCGCTTCCTGAAAGCTGAAGTATCCCTTTTTTGTCACAATAAGATGATCAAGGATTCTGATACCAAGTATCTTCCCTGCCTCTGTCAGTTGTTCCTGTATTTTCAAATCGCTGTTGCTCGGTTTGAGGTCGCCGGAAGGATGATTGTGGGCAAAAATGACAGCGGCGGCCCTGTCTGATATGACATCCGCATAGACTTCACGTGGATGAACCGGACTACGGTCAACCAGCCCAATCGTGACAATCCTCTTTTCAATCACTTCATGAGCACCATTAAGGGAAATGCAAACAAAATGCTCTTGCTTTTTGTCGGCAATATCAGCCAAAAGAGGTATCACATCCTGGGCTCCGGTTACCTTTACTGCATCCTTAATCAGATACCGTCTTGCCAGTTCAAAAGCCGATAGGATCTGGGCGGCCTTTGCCAGGCCCATTCCACGCACCGCCGTGAGGTGTTCAATAGTGAGATTTTTTCAGTGGTTGCGGATCAGTTTAGCAACACTGCGGGATATTGTTCTGAGATCATGGCCTTTTATACCTCTCCCCAGAATTGCGGCCACCAGTTCTTCATCAGTTAAGGCGGATGCGCCCCTTTCCTTAAGTTTTTCCCTGGGGCGATTATGAGCAGGCAGGTCTTTGATATTCTTCATGGTAAACTTTCAAAAAAGTTCTGTATGTAGAATTGTGGGGAATTTGTTATCCATTATTCCGATTGTATTACATTCAATCTATTATAAACTTTATACAACATCCATTCCTTCACAACATCACCAAAGGACTTGTCATCCATGATTTTTGTAAATATATCCAAGTTGCTGTCCATTCTTTCTATCAATTTTTTTTGGAACATATCTTCAAAACCGAATTTAAAATTACCAATGCTGTTGTTTTTGGCCTGCTCTGATAATTTTTCATCCGCAACCAGTTCCTCTTCAATTTGAGTGAAGAAATTTCCCAATGCTCAGGCACATCCCCAATCATCTCAACCCCTGAGTCTTTATATTTCGGATAAGGCTTCATTGCCTCCGTCCTTTGCCATTACTTTCAATCTTTCTCGCCAGGCATTCAAAATCTTTGGCATCGACATGCCGCGCAACATCCCTGTTACCCTCTTTTTGAACTATTCGAAATTTTCGAATAGTTGCCTCAGGGGTGAGTTCATCCGCATTAAAAATCTCTTTAATGTAGTAATTAATTGTACTGAAGTTTCACCGTTTTCTGA
>DFBQ01000232.1:0-13004 GCA_002367355.1 Deltaproteobacteria bacterium UBA3076
GCGCGCCCAAGGCTTAAGTAGCCACTTGACTCATGAGCATCCTTTGTGCTACATCCAGGATATTATGAAAGCAATGCTTGTTCGTAGCAAAATATTTTGGCAAACACGCCGGACATTGCCTCTTTTTTTCCCGAAAGGAGGCTTTTTTTTGGCATGAATCGCTTTACTGCCCGACACATATTAGGGATATCCACCCTCTCACCCGACGAAATCACTTTCATTCTGGATACTGCAGAGTCTCTCAAAGATATCCTTGAAAGACCCATTAAGAAGGTACCACCGCTCCGTGGCAAAACCGTAGTTCATCTTTTCTTTGAACCGAGCACCCGGACTCGCCTCTCATTCGAGCTGGCAGCCAAGCGATTGAGTGCAGACACAGTGTCAATTTCAGCCAAGGCCAGCAGTGTTGTAAAAGGAGAAACCCTCATTGATACTGCACGAAACATCGAGGCAATGAAACCTGATGTCATAGTCATGCGTCACCCCCATTCAGGGACTCCTCACCTGCTCACAAAATACGTTAACTCGGCTGTAATCAATGCTGGAGATGGTACAAACGAGCATCCCTCCCAGGCCCTGCTGGACGTCTTTACCGTAAGGCAACACCTGGGGCATATTGATAATTTAAAAGTTGCCATACTGGGAGATATCCTTCACAGCAGAGTAGCTCACTCGGACATACAGGCCTTTACAAAGATGGGCGCCGAGGTGGTTGTGTCAGGGCCTGCCACCATGCTTCCTTCATGTCAATCAGAAGTCTTCGGGGCAAAAGTGGTCCTGAAGATGGAAGAGGCCTTAGAGAATGCGGATGTAATAATAGTCCTCAGGATTCAAAAGGAACGTCAGGGACAGAGCCTTATTCCTTCTGCAAGGGAGTATTCAATGTTCTTTGGCCTCAGCCCTGACAAGGTCAAGTTGGCCAAATCAGGGGCCTTGATCATGCACCCCGGACCTATCAATCGTGGAATAGAGATAACACCGGAGGTGGCAGATGGGCCATACTCCGTAATCCTGGATCAGGTGACAAATGGAGTGGCTATAAGAATGGCCCTGTTATCTCTACTTCTTACAAAAGCTTGAAGGCTGAAGGCTGAAAGCTCAGAGTGCTGGGTTTACTAAAAATCTGAACCATTGATTCGTGAATTCTGAATATAGAAGGCATGAGAATAGAGCAATCAACAATCCAACAAGGCATGGCAGTTGGCCCGAGAGTCAACTCGAAAGGTCAACGGAAGAAAGATCGAACGGAAAAAAATGAACATCGAACATCGAACATCGAACGTCCAACATCGAATAGAAGAAAATAAAGAAACAGAAATATGACATGGGAAAACGGCTGTTTGAGTATTCGGCCAGAATCATCAAAAAAATTCATTCACAAAATGCGCATCTGCCTTAAATTTATTCGACGTTGGACGTTCGATGTTCGTCTTTTAACATGAACCCTGAACCCTGAACCCTGAACCTATAAACCCCTACAGAAAGGTAATCCTGAACGGTGAACTCTGAACCTATGAACGCCTATCTATTTACAAATGCACGGATAATAGATCCATCCCAAAACATGGATTTTACCGGTGACCTTCTGGTAAAAGATGGAATCATAGCGGCTGTTGGGGAATCCCTTGACGTTCCGCAAGATGCCGGGGTCCTTGACCTGAAGGGGAAATGGCTTGTGCCGGGGTTGATAGATATGCATGTGCATCTGCGGGAGCCCGGGGAGGAATATAAGGAGACTATTGAATCCGGCACGGCTGCCGCTATTGCCGGTGGTTTTACAGCAGTGGCATGCATGCCCAATACCCAACCGGCCAATGACTCTGCAGGCATCACCAGTTTCATACTGGAAAAGGCCCAAAGTTCCGCCAGGGCAAGGGTCTATCCGATCGCAGCCATCACATTGGGGCAAAAAGGGGAGCAGTTGACAGAATTCGGAGACCTTCTCAATGCCGGTGCAATAGCCTTCTCGGATGATGGCCTGCCTGTAAAAAATGCGGCAGTGATGCGCCAGTCCCTTGAATATGCTCGGAACTTTGATGCACTTATCATATCCCACTCCGAAGAGCTTGACCTCTCCAGGGGAGGTGTGATGAATGAGGGCCGGGTATCTACTATTCTTGGTCTTAAGGGGATTCCTGCAGCGGCTGAAGAAATTGCCGTATTCAGGGATGTGGCCCTGGCTGAGTTGACCGGAGGCCGTCTCCACATTGCCCACGTGAGCACAAAAGGTTCGGTTGAAATAGTACGCCAAGCCAAGAGCAGGGGTGTACTGGTCACCGCAGAGACTGCTCCACATTACTTCAGTCTCACAGAAGATGCAGTATTTGGTTACAACACATTTGCCAAAATGTATCCGCCTCTCCGCACAGGGGAGGACCGCCTGGCAATTATCGAGGGCCTGAAAGACGGCACTATAGATGCTATTGCCACGGACCACGCTCCCCACAGCGTACTTGAAAAGGAATGCGAGTTTCAAATGGCTGCAAACGGGATCATAGGCCTTGAAACCGCCATTCCTCTCTCGCTGAACCTCGTAAGAGACGGCTATATTTCAGCATCTCAAATGATCAGATGTATGTCCATTTCTCCCTCCAAAATTCTGGGTGTGCCGGAAGGAGGCCTGAAGGATGGAAATTCTGCAGATATATGTATCATAGATCCGGAGGCAGTTTTTACCTTAACCCGCGAATCTCTTCACTCCTTGAGTTACAACAGCCCATTTATAGGAAAAGACCTCCAAGGTAAAGCCATTCTCACTCTTGTTGACGGCCGCCCGGTATTCGACCCCACAGGAATACTCCTTCCTTAAATCATCCGGCTTGATCACACTCAATACTGCACTATACCTGCGTCGTGTAATACGATCACATTCAATATCTTTCTCAATTCTGTCGATAAGTATGGCGAAGGGCAATTGTTCACCCCTATCCAGCAGGCGGCCAAGGTGTGTGAATGGTCACGCCGGAGGTGTTTATATGAGCTTAGAGCATCCTGAAGATCTTTTCACAGAGGCAACAAATAGCCCAAGTACTGCCAGACACAAAATCCTGATAGTTGATGACGACCAAAGTCTCAGGGAATTTCTGGAGATACTCCTTGCCAAGGAAGGCTACAGTGTATGCTCCGCGCCCAGTGGAAAAAAGGCCCTTCGACTTATGGATAGGGAAAATGTATCCCTGGTCATAAGTGACGTGAGGATGCCCGGCATAGATGGGATGACTTTACTGAAAAAAATCAAGGTCAAACACGCAGATGTCCCTGTAATACTGATTACTGCCTTTGCCTCCTTGGACACCGCAATGGCGGCAATGAAAGAGGGGGCCTGGGACTATCTTACCAAGCCCTTTCGGATAGAAGAAATCAGGGAGGTTGTGAAAAAGGCCCTTGAAACAAGACCAAAGGCCCAGTCCTTGATCAGAGATACTCCTGACAAGATCTATAAGCTTGACAATATGTTGACCAAAAGTCCGGTTATGCTCAAAATATTCCAGTTAATACCCAGGATAGCATCCGGTCCTTCCAGTGTGCTTATATCCGGTGAAAGTGGCACAGGGAAAGAGCTTGCTGCACGAGCCATTCATAACCTCGGAGTCCGCAAGGACAAGCCCTTTGTAGTTATTAACTGCGGCGGCATCCCGGAAAACCTCCTTGAAAGCGAGCTGTTCGGCCACAGCAGAGGGGCCTTTACCGGTGCGGATCGTGAAAAACAAGGTCTCTTTGCCATAGCCAATCAAGGCACTATTTTTCTTGATGAAATCGGAGAACTGCCCATGACTCTCCAGGTCAAACTGTTGAGAGTTGTGCAACAGAAGTCCTTTACATCTCTTGGCGACACCAAAGAGATCAAGGTAGATGTGAGGATATTAGCAGCCACTAACCGTGATCTGGAAAAGGAAGTAATAGCCGGACGATTCAGGGAAGACCTGTACTACAGACTTAACGTGATTCAAATTCGTATGCCACCATTGAGAGAACGTCCTGAAGACATTCCCCTCATGGTCCAGTACTTTCTGGACAAGTATTCCAAAGAACAAAATAAGGCCGTACAGGGCATATCCAGCTTTGCCATGGAGGCATTGCAGAAATACTCGTTCCCTGGAAACGTGAGAGAACTGGAAAATATCATCGAAAGGAGTGTGGCCCTTGCCACCTCAAATCTCCTGCTTCCTGAAAGCCTGTCTCTGGCTGAGTTCAAGCAGCAAAAAACCGCCGAATCCAGCCCCTTTTCTTACGAACCGTGCCTGGGGCATGAAGGTTTAGACCTTGAGCAGTTCCTCAGCCACATAGAAAAAACTCTCCTAAAAAAGGCGCTTGAGAGGACAAACGGGGTAAAGACCGAGGCTGCCGGCATCCTTGGCCTTAACTTCAGGTCCTTTAGATATCGTCTATCAAAGTATGCCCTCTAAGAGCTCAAATGGCCGACTGTTTTACTGTATAACCGCAGGCCGCCTAACTATCCTGGTTTTGCTGCTCTGCAGCGCCTATCTCCTATCCAGATATTTTGCTGATGCTTTTGGCAAAGTAACCGAGCTGTCTATAATCCTGGGGGGGGCATTTCTTCTCACTGCCGTTTATATCGTATGGTATAAAAAGAAGGGCCTTAGTAAATGGCTTCTCTATATCCAGACAGCTATAGATGTCATCCTGGTGAATCTTGCCGTATTTTGGACCGGTGGGATCGAAAGCCCGCTTGTATTTCTATATCCGATTACCATCCTCACAGCATGTATTCTTGGTAGTCAAAAGGAAGGCGCTGCCTCAACCTTCCTGTGCACCATCAGCTATGCCGCAATTTTCTGGCTCTGTGAAATACCGGGAGACAAATTAGATGATGCCATATACATCTTTTTTATCAACATGGCGGCCTTTAATATCATTGCATCTTTAGGAATTATCCTTGCAAAACGTCTTCATTATACAGAAAAGAGGCTGTCAGACACCAAGGTGGATCTGCGCCGTATGGAGGAAATCCACCGCCATCTTGCAGACAGCATCCAGTCTGGTCTGATCACAGTAGATGAAAAAGAAAATATCACCTTCTTTAACCAGGCGGCTATTGAGATCCTCGGACAGAAAATTATTAACGGATACGGACAGCCGCTACAAGAACTCTGGCCAACAGGAACACAGCTACTGGAGAATTTCAGGAGCGGCGGAGAAGGAGAACGGCAGGAAGTGAGCCGTACGGATCCCCACGGCTCACCCGGATTCCTCGGGATATCCACTTTTTTGTTAAAAGGCCACAAGGAGCAACACCTTGGATACGGAATAATCTTTCAAGACATTACAGAGATAAAGGCAAGGGAAGAGCGCCTTCAGCGCATGGACCGTCTTGCCGCCCTTGGTGAGATGGCTGCAGGACTTGCCCATGAGATAAGAAATCCCCTGGCATCCCTGTCCGGGGCAGCCCAGTTTCTGGAAGAGTCAGCACTGTTGCAACCTGAAGAGAGAAGACTGCTGCAGATTATTAGTAGAGAGAGCGATCGCCTGAATGATATTACAAAGTCTTTTCTTCTCTATGCCAAACCAGAGGAAAAAAAGATTCAAAACATATCATTACTTGAAGAAATAGAGTCTGTTCTGTCCCTGATGAAACAAAGGAAAAAACTCCCAAGAGCCGATGTCAAAATAGATGTCCCGGCTGATCTCCAATTTGAGGTAGACTCGTCTCAATTCAAACAGGTCCTTCTAAACCTATTGCTGAATGCCTATCGGGCCCTGCCGCATGAAGACGGAAGAATATCAATCAAGGGAACGACAAAAGGGGGAGATTACCTGGCTCTTAAAATCTCAGACAACGGAACCGGCATAAGGCCTGAGGATCTTTCAAAAGTGTTCAATCCTTTCTTCTCCACCCAGTCGGATGGAACAGGATTAGGTCTGGCAATAGTCCATAGGCTCGTTCATGAATGGAATGGTGATATTACAGTGAATTCTGAACAGGGCAAGGGCTCTACCTTTACTCTGCATCTTCCTAAACGTATGAAGGGTGTTAATGGATATGCAGACCGGCAAGGAGCCGGCCTGCAGGTATAAGGTCTTTTTGTTCTATTTCCTCCAGACCCACTCGGTCTTGAGGTCTATCTTCTTTTCCTCACTGAAGAACAGGACCTTATCATCATTTTTGAATTCACCAAAGGGCACATACCACAGCTTGACGTCCACCAAGAGCTCATCTGCAGTAAGTTCCCTGGTCTTCTTACCGTCTTTCTCTACATCAGCATATGGGAACGGTATCTCAAAGACTTCCTTGACCTTCTTCAGAGGCGGTATACAGGTGTCTCTGAGCAAACCACACTTCTCATAGGGTCCTCTTCCCATCTCTGCCCCTCTGCCGAAACGTCCGGGGTAAGGCATGTAGATAACCTGATCATTATAAATTTGTTTCCCATCCATTGTTTTCGCGGTCACATCCAGGACCAGCCGGTTTGGAGTAGGTCACCCGTCAGGTATGGCATGCCCCGATTTATTATAAATCTCTACATTAATTACACCAAGAGGAATAATACCTTCTGTCCTGTCTTTGCGCCAGAAGTGGGACATGGCATCCACTTCAACATCAAAGGCCATCTTGATCATGGTCCCATCCCGGTAAGCTTGCATGTCGTGGCCCAGACCGGATTTGGCCATATGGCATTCCTGACAGGTGTCGTGCCCGCCTTCAGGGATATAGGCAAAGAGGTAGCTGCCGTACAAAGTGGCACATTGTGAGGGCTCATCCAGCTCAAAATTTGGTCCCTCGCCGTGACACTGACCACAGAATATGGACTCACTCATGGCAGGGGCCTTTCCCATTTTAGGATAGGCGGTATCCTCGTGCTCCCCGTCTTGAGAGCCGTAAACAGTATCCGGCTGCGGATAGCCATCCTGCCATTTGTGAATTATGGCCAGTTTATTGTGACACACCATGCAACCGATATTGAGGCTGGCAATCTTTTCCTCAAGTTCCTCGGCCTTATCCTCATCCTCCTCTTTCATCCAGGCCCGAATGGTAGCGACAATTTCCCTTGCCACGTCATCCGTAGCTTCTTCAAGCTGGGGCAGATGGCACTTGGCGCACATCATCAGGTGACGGACCTCTATATCATCATCCGTCTTTACCCCGGAATAGGGGAACAACTTCAGGCCATTGTCTACGGCAGTTAATATCGTAGGGGCTGTTCGTGGAGTCCCCAAGATGGAAAAGGCGTGAAGGGAATTCTCCCATTGTTCATATGCCTCCTCATGACACTCCTGGCAAGAACTCGAATCATAGCGAGCAGCCAGTTCTGCGATGGTCTTGGCCTTGGGGACCTCCGCAGGCTTTGTGCCACAAAGTCCATAAGAGGACCAGACACAGCTCACCAAAAACAAAAATGTTACAATCCTCAACACTCCCATAAATACCTCCTTTCTATTAATTACAGATTGGATAAATTATCTGGATATTTGATAAATTGACCGATAGTTATGTCATAAGGAATTATTTATCAAATACCCAGGTATAAACTATTTAGGTATTCCATTTATCAATACATAGAGCCTGATAAATAGACATAGACTATCATAACTCAAAAGAGACGTCAAAAAAAATGTATCAAGCCTGAGATTGTCGCCCTATGCTCTGGTAGCTGAGCAATATGTGTATAGCCCGCCCATGTCACTCGACATCTGCCCATACTATTTCCAGGAGAAGGACAATTTTGACATTGAAATCATGAACTGGAGCTAAGCCAATACGCCGTTGCAAAAGGGCTACAGTTTCCACGAGGACATAAGAACTGGTCAGGAGCTGAGCACCTCGTTCAGCGAAGTAAGCAAAATTTTCCTTGGCCCGGATATGCATTTCACCGCTTCTGAGCACAGGAATGACAGAACAGCCGAATCTGGGAATCTTCTATACTGGGATGCACGCTTCGTATTGTCTTATGGCAACACTCACACACCAGAGGATCAAGACGGCGAGACAGCGGATTCCAGATGAGGTGGATGGTGCGGGCGTGTTTACGGAAGCGGATTTCGACCATAACATAGACAACATCCACGAGAAACCGAAGGGCGGCACATGGCTTTAAACGGACCTGTATCTTGTATTTTTGTTGCAGGTCCTCGATTTTTTGAGCCATTTCCCTGGGCAAGTCCTCGATTTTGGCAATTCTTTCCTGACGCTGCGCCTCACTGAGATTGTGACGGGAAAGGCTTGCTTCCATCTCTTTTCTCAGGGCTTCGTAATATTCTCTCGTATTTTTCACATCCCGGCGGAGTCGTCGTCGCATGCTGTTGATAAAGTCGATCAGTTTTTCTTCCGCAAGGACCCGGGCCTTTTGCATGGCGTTAGCGATCGCCTTTTCAAGATGGATGGAAAAATGTGGGGGGACTTTCCCCGGGGTGTAGATTTCAGAGCTGAATTTTGGCCACAACGTCTCCAGATCCTCAATGATTGCACCGGTACTCTCGTACGTTCCTACTTCGACCAGCCCTTCTTTCCGTTCATCACTCAGCGCTACATACCGGCAAGTTAAGACCATATAAGAAGTACGGGCTTCCGCACGACTCGTCACCCGGGCCTGCCCGTTTATGAAGACAATGTCTTGCCCGATGAGCTGCTCAAAGCCTGCCTTTTTCAGATATGGCACCTCGATTCGCCCGAAAACCAAGGGGATTTCTTCTGTAGCCACACGGATGAGCCTGTCCAGAACAGGGCTGCCGTACAGAAGGGGCATGGCCCCGTCTCCCAATTGAACTTCCTCCGGGAGATCCAGGGAACGTGCCAGACCGGGTGGCAGCAAGGCCATCACGTGATTGTCGTTCTGCTCAGCCATTCCGCCGTGCTTTTCAAATACGTGCGCTGCAAAGGAAAGCAGTTCTGGAACAGAATCCATTCTTACACTCCAAAGTCTTCCTGGAAGAGTTTTTCATCCAGCTCTTTGCTCTTTTCGTGAGATGTCCTGGCCCGTTTTAACCGGGAACCCAAGGCATTGAAGGCCTTTTGTCTTTCCGTCTCGTCGGGGTGCTTCACCCAAAGTTCATAGACAAGGTCACTGAATTCACGCTCTCCCTGAAGGCGACCCAGAATCATGTCGATCTCTCCCACCACCAGCTCGAACATGTTGATTTTTCGGTCCAGGATTTCCAGCATATAGTCTTCCAGGCTTCCTGCAGAACAAAAATTGTAGATCTGGACCTCGTTCTCTTGTCCGATTCGATGGATGCGGCCGATGCGCTGTTCGATCTGCATTGGATTCCAGGGCAGATCAAAATTGATCATTACATGACAAAACTGCAGGTTGTGCCCTTCTCCTCCGGTCTCCGTGGATAGAAGGATAGGGCAGCCTTCCTGGAACGTCCGGATGGCTTGCTGTTTTTGGACCGTGGTCATCCCGCCACGGTAGACCACATGAGGCATTTTGTGTTCTTTCAGGAGCTGATGGAAATACTCCAGGGTCGCAAGATAATTAACAAAAACAATCTTCTGTTCCGGTGAAGCCTGCAAAAGCTCGATCACGCGCCGGATTTTTCCTCCGATCCGAATGGACCTGCCCATTTCCAACAAATCTCTTGCCTGTTTGCTTGTCCCGTCCAGGCCCTGGAGGCTTATCTTTTCCAGCATCTTCAGCGATGCAAAATGAGAAGATCCTGCTGCTTCCAGGAGCCTGCGAAGCGCCATTTTGGAAAGGGCCGAAGAACCCTGAGCGGCCTGCTCCGTCACAAACCGGCTGATCTCCTGGTAGAAGGTTTTCTCATCGGGCGACGGGTCAATTCGAATGGTAGAAGCAAAGCGGGGCGGGATGTGCAACTGCGTGACGGAACGGGTGTTTCGGATCATGACCTCTTTCAGAAGCTGTCTCAGTTTTTCCCTGTTTTTCGGGTCCGTTGGGTTGCCTCGGGCCACAAATTCGTCCTTGAATGCCTTCAGCGTCTTGAGATGACCCGGCTTTAAAAGGGTGACCAGATTGTAAAGTTCCTCAAGTTTATTCTGCACGGGTGTGGCAGTGACAAGGAGCAAGAAGGTTTTTTGAATGGCATTTACCAGCTTCCAGTTGAGGGTCGAGCGGTTCTTCAGGTGATGCGCTTCATCCACGATCACCATATCATAGGCGCGAGCGGTTGCAGCATCAAAATGACGTTTTCCTTTTGCCGAGTGAATGGAAACCAACAAAAAGGGTTCCTTCCAGAATCGGGCCGGATCTTCCCGAAACACTGGATCATTTGAAGTCACGAAGCAAAGCCCAAATTTCTCTTGAAGTTCCTCTTGCCATTGATTGACCAGAGAACTGGGCGTGAGCACCAAGGCCGAACGAACCAGACCGCGGAGTATATATTCTTTCAGCACGAGGCAGGCCTCGATCGTTTTTCCAAGACCTACCTCATCTGCCAGAATAGCTCTGCCGCGAAAGGTCTTCATGATTTTTCGAGCGCTCTCTTCCTGGTACCACAAGGACTGAACATTATTGGTTGTAGGCAGGCAAATGAGTTGATCGTATGAGGCACGGAAAGAGAGCTTGTAGGCACTAAGTGCCAGATCCATCATGGCTGCATCGCTGGTGCGATGTTCCTTAATGACACGAAGAACCGGTTCCTCGTCGATTTCATAGACAATCTCCAGGTCAGGAATGTCCTCTGCTTGTTCTT
Organism: Deltaproteobacteria bacterium UBA3076; assembly: GCA_002367355.1. Taxonomy (GTDB): domain Bacteria; phylum Desulfobacterota; class Dissulfuribacteria; order Dissulfuribacterales; family UBA3076; genus UBA3076. The sequence goes on from DFBQ01000232.1 coordinate 10,612, forward strand.
TGGGCGCTTCTATCTTTTTCGTTTTCTCTGATAAGGAACGTTCCGCAACGGCCGCAGGAACCTCCTCTTCACCCTTCTTTTCCACTGAAGATTCTATGGAGGAATCACTACGTTCCGTGAGCTTTAAACATTCCCTGTTTCGGCAAAACTCCAAATACCTTTGTGCTGTTTTTTGATCCCTTTTTAAGAGTCTCCCATACAGGGATGCCGGGTTTTGGAGCAGAGTTTCAAGGGATTCCCCGGCCAGACCGTAGTCTCCTTGTTTAAAAGCCAAACTTCCCAGTGCGTATAGTTGCTGCTTGCTGGAAATCAAGTCATGTTTCCATCCGTGCCGGAGCACGGTTAGGGTCATCGAATCGTCCTTTAAAGCTTCAGCGGACCTCAGCGCAATGCCATAACTCACCTCATGGTCCGGGTGGAGCTTGAGCCCTTTCATGGCCCAGTTGAAGGCGATTCGATATTTTCCACTATGGTAGTATTCGGATGCGTACCAGCAATAGTCTTCCAGTTTTTCGCGGCGGACCAGGCGGCCCTTTGCTTGGCGCCGCGCCGTCCGTTTCTGTTCGCGCTTTTTCTTTTTTTTCAGATTTCGATCAACAGCCATGTCTTTATCACCGGAAACCAGCAACTGATAGAAACACCTTTTTAGGTCTACAATTATAGGATACTATAACTTGTACGTCAAGAAAAAATACCACATTATATAGTGGTTTTGCGTTATGTGGTTGTACAGGGATTTACTCTCTCCATATCTTAAGGTAGTGTATCTGATGCTATTAATTATGAATGTTAAGCGTAATTTCTCAATAAGTTGGGGTAGATTACTTTTTGCGACTATTCACTGGATTCCCGCCTGCCCGTCATTCCTGCGAAGGCGGGAATCCAGACATCTTACCCTGAGTTATTGAGAAGTTACTGTTAAACCACTTAATCACGAAAACACGAAGGTTCGAAAACACGAAAAAACAATGATACCAAATTAGTTGATAACCCGCCTTATCTCCAGAGTAGGTTTTGCAAAATTCATTGAAATTCAACTGGTCCAATATGTCCTATTCCTTTCGTGCTTTTGTGATAATTCTTTTCTTTTTCGTGTGTTGCACAATCTGACGTGTAACCGCACAGGTCACAATTTTTTGAATATATTGGCGATCAAATTGACGAAATTTGCATTTTGTACTACTAATTTTTACTAACTGATCAAAAAATTCGAAATTTGTGATCCAAGCCATTAAAAAATTCCATGGAACGTATTCATTTGACAAGGAGGTCATATGAGGAAGGTTCTGATAATTATCAGTACTGAGGACGGCGAAAGCATTTACAATGCGATGAGGCTGGCAAATCTCGGCGTTGGAAAAGGTGATGAAATCAGTGTATTTATGCTCGGGAAAGGCGTCCTTTTTGAAAAGAGCGGAAGTAAAAATTTTGACGTGATGGGGCAAATCAACAAGTTCGAGGGAGATTTTTATGTCTGAGGCGTCTGCGCGAAATCCCACGGTCTGGAGGGATCAAGCACTTGCCCAATCGGGTGGATGGATGACCTCTACGAGCTGTCCATGGAGGCGGATAAAGTCTTAGCATTTTGATTGATGATTGCTGGAATTGTCAATCTTCAACAGTGCAAGCACATATTGACCCTGTCATTACTTAGTTCTACTATTTGTTTCTATGTAATTGTTCAGAGATTCAACGGTGCAGATTTCCGGTAAACCCTGAACCTTTGAACCCTGAACCTTTGAACGCCTATGTTTCTATGGAAATTCTCCTTCATACCTGCTGCGGGCCATGCACCCTGTACCCGGTCAAAGAGCTCCAAAAAGAGGGCAACAAGGCCCTTGTCTATTTCTACAATCCCAATATCCATCCCTTCAGGGAGTATGAACGCAGGGTCGAGGCCCTGGAAATGGCTGCGGAAAAGTTCAAATTCCCGGTGCTTTGGGATCAATCCGGATATGGGCTTAGAGACTGGCTGAACAAAATAGGGACAAGACAGGACCCGGATGAGCGCTGTCCAGTGTGTTATCGCATTCGTCTGGAAGCTACTGCCAAAAAGACCGCGGAACTTGGCCTGCCCGCCTTCAGCACGACCCTCCTTTACAGCCGTTACCAGAGACATGATCTTATCCGTGATATTGGGAAAGAGCTTGCTTCTGCTTACGGAATAGAATTCTATTACCAGGACTTTCGTAATGGCTGGGTAGAGGGTATAGAGATCTCAAAGGAACTCGGGCTATACAGGCAACCATATTGCGGCTGTATCTATAGCGAGGAAGAGCGGTACAGCAAGAGGGCAAAGAGATTACAGAAAAGAATTCTCGCAAGGTCAACGGGAAAAAGTAACCCTGAACGGTGAACCCTGAACCTACACCTAAGTTAAGCGATTAGCTGTT
>DFBQ01000232.1:13034-19159 GCA_002367355.1 Deltaproteobacteria bacterium UBA3076
TAATCCGTGATGAACAGCTAATACCTAATTTTGTAATAGTAAAACATCCTGTAATCATTAAACTAATAGCTAACAGCTAAAGGCTAATTGCTCAAATTAGTTACAAAGAGGTAAGCCAATAATGAATCCCCTGCCGGAATTCGGTAAGATGCTGCTGATCTTAGGGGTAGTGTTTGTGGTAATAGGGCTGTTTCTGATGTTAGGCCCTAAGATACCTCTTCTGGGCAAGCTGCCGGGAGATTTCATAATCAGGCGAGGCAATTTCACCCTTTATTTTCCCCTGGCCACTTCTATACTTCTGAGCATAGTCCTTACTCTGATATTTTTCATATTCCGCAAATGATTCCGCTGAAAATACCCCATCTGCTGCGTTGCTTCGACAAAATCATATTTCAGGACTTTTTGCGGTGTGATTGCAAATGACCCGCCGTGACTTTCTGAAAAAGGCAGGCTTTTGGACTTTTGGCCTGGGGCTCATCTATCCTGTTTATGCCTTTGTGGCAAAGAAACGATTTCGTCCGCCCATAGAAGTCCGATTGAGACGTAAACTCAAGCCCGGAGAATTCTTACTTGAGCCCCAGTTTGCCTTTTTCGAAACAGATCAGGGGCCTTTGGCCGTATCTCGAAGTTGCACCCATTTGGGCTGCATTATCAATTATCAAGAGGCAGACAGGGAATTTCTCTGTCCCTGTCATCAGAGTCGTTTCACCTGGGATGGTAAATACCTTTCAGGCCCGGCCGAGAAAGATCTTCCCAAGCTCCACGTCAAGGTGCTGGAAGGGGAAGAAGGCTATATCGTCCAGATACCCAGGGGGATATTCTGAAATTGAATGACCGGTACATTCCCGGAGAATAGACCATCCTATAATCCCTCGGCCTTATAGCCCACAGGCAATATCAGAAGTGGTTCATGGTTCGGGGGAATATTGATAACCCGTCTTACTTTTTCATCGTTAAAGGCCCCGACCACGCCGGCCCCTAAACCCATTGCTTCCGACTGGAGCAAGATGTTTTGCCCTATATGACCGGCCTCAATAATGGCGTATCTTACACCCCTTTTACCGTATTTGCTGGTGATCCGGTAATATTCAGCAGTAATCAGAATATTTAAAGGGGCAGTGGCCATCCATATCTGGGACAGGGCCGCGCCAGCCACTTTATTTTTCAGATCTCCTTTAGATACAAGCGAAACAGCATGGCTTTTCGGGTCGTAATGGTAGGCTCCACTTTCCAGTCCTTTTACACAATTCTCACCGACAACGGCATAAATATCCATGGGATACAGGGCTCCGCCTGAAGGGGCAGCCCTCTTAAAACCCCTGTCCTCCGTGATACCCTGGGCCGCCCAGAAGAGTTGTGAGCATTGTTCCAATGAAAGAGGCTCAGCAGTGAAAGACCTGATGGTCCTGCGGCGATTGATGGCGGTTTCCAAAGAAACCTCCCCGTTAATTTTCGGCTTTGGTAGTTTCATACGCTTCCCCTCCTGAATATTTCCATTAATCTTTCGAGCCCTGGCTTTTTCTACGAAAAAAAATGCACTAGAAAAAATTGACACAAATAAACCGGCAAATCCTTTCAAAAAATCTCTTCGTTTCAGATAGACAGTCATATCACCTCCTTTCTCACTCGTCCGTTGGGTGCGAAGCCGCCAATTCCGACAAAGGGACTACTCGGAAGCCACGGCGATTGAGCTCCGGCAGAATAGTGGCAAGGGCTGAAGCCGTGCGCTTACCACGCGCTCCATGATCATGTAAAATAATGATTGAGCCTGGCCGGACATTCCACAGAATATAGCGCGCCGCAAACCCTGAAAAACCTATCTTGGCATCAAAGGGATAGACAGAACCAAGGGCACACCTATAGCCATGCTTGCTGAGAATCGACAGCATTGCTGTATTGTACCAGCCACCTCCCGGACGAAACCAGACAACATCTGAATACCTTGAGAGTGTTTCGTGTGCTGCCAACAATTGTTTCTCAAATTCAGAGGGCGCGAGCCTGATGCTCGGCTGATCAGCCGTTAGGTGGTTTCCAAGTTCGTGACCCTCTTTCACCATACGGACAAGGGTCTCTTCATTTCCGGGTATATGATCCGTGATCAAGAAGAAAGTCGCGCGTGCGTCGTGCTGCCTGAGCACATCAAGGATCTCAGAAGTTGCAACAGGATCCGGCCCATCGTCAATTGTGAGAGCTACAACAGGCTCTTGCGTCTCAACAAAATACAATACCTCTGGAGATCGCTTCGCGAGTATCTTGACAATCCAACCTGGCCTGAGCACAACGAACATAATCACCAAAGGCAGTAGTGCAAATAAGACTGCACCGATTTTGAGTTTGCTCATTTCTGTTAATCCAGCTTAAAATTGTCAGGATGGGGCATTTCGGCACCGCCTGAGCGGCCGGTACGCCTAATTCACCAGTGCAAGGATGGGCTGCCAAGCGCGATGGTATATCCCGGCCCACTCCAGACGTTTGCAAGGCTGGCGTTCTCTATGCCGATTGCTTCTGCATCACCAGGTACGCCGAACCATACCAGGCGCGGTACTCCCTGTAGAGATCGACTTCCCGCTCCGGCGTTTGAAGAGCCGCCAGAGCAGCGTGATCCCCCCTGTACTTCTCGCGAAGCGCTCTGATACGAAGTTCCAAAGGACGAAAGTAGTTCGCCCACCAGAATTCCTCGGGGAGCGCGAAATCACTCATTAGGCCGTGGCCATGACGGGGAATCTCCGCAGCATATTCATCCACTGTCCGAATGCCTGGGAAGATGCTCCTCCAGTGAACAACAACCTCTGCGGGCGGATAGGGGCGCAACCAAGCCATCTCGTGAATGACAAGAAAACCGTCCGCTGCCAGAAATCGCCGCCAAGCATCGAGCCCCTCCTCGAAACCCATTACATGTAAGGACGCCTCCGCCCAGATGACGTCAAAGGACTCTTCTTCAAAGTCCATCGCCGACATCGAGCAGTTCCTGACTCGAATGTGTTCGGACAAGCCCTCCACGGCAGCCCGGGCAGCAAGCTCGTCCAAGGCCTGTGCGTCGATGTCGACTCCGACAACCTCGCCCCCGCTCAGTCTGGCGAGCTCTAAAGTCGGTCCCCCTCGACCACACCCGATATCCAGTATGCGAGGCCGATCAAGCTTGGGGAGGATGTGGAAAGCCTTCCGGATGAACTCGCGCCGGTCAGCCGTCACCTCGTCAAGGCCCTGGTGGATCTCTCGATGTATGTCGACTGCCATCAGAAACCTATAGTAGTTTGAGCCCTCATTGCCTCACGCTCAGCCTAACACAAAGCTAAGCCCCCACCAACCGCCTCAAACATGCTATGGATCACTCGAAAGCGATCACGCGGTTGGTGGTCGGCTTGAGCGACTCGTTGGGCGGGCGATGAGGGACCAGGAGCCGGCCCCGGCTGAAGATGGGCTTCGCACACCGGCGACAAATTGCGGGCACCCACAATACGGCGCAAAATGGACTCATTTCGCTTTAACGAGAAATGTGACACGATCTCTGAACTTATTAGAGGCTTTCCTCCATTGCCTTCCATATCTTGATAAAGTCAGTTTCTGCATCAACCCCTATTAGGGCAAAGAACTGAAGGATGAAATTCATGCTTGATCTTACGGCCCAACTTGCGCATCCATGGCTGAGGCACTTGAATGGGAAGAATATAGGATTATCTTTAGGCCAGAATGGGTTTAATTCAAATCGCCCATGAAGCTTTTCTTCTATTTTCCTGTGCTTTTTTTGATCGTTGTCCCATTCCGGCTTAAAGTGGACCAGCATATTCCGTAGGACTATCAAGAGATCCACGTCCTGGTATGGGCTTCTTGAAGTATCGAATATGCTCCTTTCTATCGCAGCAAGCGCAATTTGATATTTCTTTAAAATAGGAAACCTCTTTTCGTCGACAGGCTTTCAGAGTTCCGCTAATAAAGCCTGTTGACCAGTGTCAAGAATTGAACCCATGAGGTTATCTGTTGCATCGAGATAAAACTCGTTTATCCGGGCTTCAACTGATGCCACAGAGGTCATAATTGCGCCGACGACATAAGCTCTATGATGGTTGAAAAAATCACCATCTGTAAAAGTCTTCCCAGAATTGACAGCTTCACAATCCTTACTCAACTCCATCAGGTGGATAGCCTCTTGCATATGCTGGAAGGATAGGTTGACGCGAGATTTCGCTGTTGCTTGTCCTGTCAGCACTGGGGACAATGCATCCCCAGAGAAGGTTACGTTCATGAGATCTCCTCCTGCAGGAGAGGATTCCTGGTCCTCCTCTACCTCATCAAGCATATCAATTCTTGCACACAGCTCGCCTCAATCAACCTTAGTCACTAGCCTACACAAGGCCGACGATTGGCACTTTCAGCAGTCAGCTGTTACGGAAGTTTCACATGTTACAGCAGTCCAACGTGAAGCTGAGGGGCGCGGCGGTAAGCCGTGAATCTCTCCGGCGAAATGTTAGGTCAGATTACCCTGCTGACCTTCCAAGTATTGCCTCTAATCGCTTGTTTAGCAACCCTCGTAACTCGGTGATATTTCTATATTCCGGTACATTATGGACAGAAAGATCAAAGTGTAGCCTGGTTTCTTTTTTCCTAAATAAAATAGGTCTTTTATTAAGAGCATGGGCATATCCGATTTCGTAATAAACATTTGGCCTTTCGAGACTAAGATCTGCTATTAAGAATTCACATGACTTTATTTCCGACAGAATCAGATCTGTGATACGATCTTGATGTTCGATTTCATCCACTCGATACGCCTTTATTCCATAAGTTACACAGACCTCCTTAATGGTTTGGTACACATCTTCTAGCTCAGGGATATTAGGATCCATTGCCATCAAAACAAAGGCTGTGTCTTGCTTTATTTCGTGTTTCTTAGTCTCAGGTGATGGATAGGAATAGACAATTTCAGTCGATCCTGAATGGGCGGTATAATAGGATTCTGCCGCTATGGAGTAAGCGGCAGATGTTGGAGAGACTGGTGATTCCTTGTAATACTCTTCCATCAGGTTTTCTAAACTCTCAAATTTTAAGTATTCGTCATAGGCATCATCACCTGACAATTCTATTTTGGAATATCCTTTGGCCGCTGAAGAGCCTGAGGCAGAAGAAAAGAAACGCCCTAACCCACTCATGTTCCATAGTGCAATTTCAACCAGGGATTCTTCAAGATCTGTATTGGCAGAAATTTGCTTCGCGGTTATGACTTCTATCCCAGGATTCTTGATTATCAAGTCCTTAATAGCAAGTATTACCGTTTCAATATGCTTGAGTGTGACAGAGTTCGGATCTGCGTGCCAGATACCGATGATTGTGAGATTCTTGCCGTCTCTAAGGAGCCTTTGATCAATCTCTTTTAGATTAAAGCCTTTCGGTAATTTGTCTCTAAGTTTGACCTTGGCGATTTTCGGATCAAATACCTTGGCTTTATACACCTCCCGTAACCAAAGTCTCTCTGCATCTGAGAGTTTATGATTCTTGAAAGAATGACTCATTTTTTGTTCTCCAAACTGCCGTGAAGATTTTTTAAGTTGCTCAAGAACAATAATAGAGACTTAACAAAAAACTAAGCTGTCCATGACCGTACCACAGGAATGGGGCAGCTTGGGTGATTTGTTATCTGGGTCCATTGATTTCATTAGTTTTTCAACTAAATTATTATGCTTTTTTTTCATTTTATCCCAAAAGCTATCGCTCCAGTCCATAACTACAACCCCATCCCACTCTTTTGGTAAATCTTTCAATACAGCATCAACCATCTTTCCTCCATATCCCTTTATAATTGAGCGATTAGCCTTTAGCGGTTAGCTATTAGTTTAATGATTACAGGATGTTTTGCTATTACAAATTTTCACCCGTTGGGTGTTATTTCTAATTAATGTAAATGTCTTGATTTTTCAAAACTAAACACTAATGGCTAACAGCTAATCGCTCAACTTAGGTTATAAAGTCCCGGCGCAACGAAACCCGGAGTAGTCGAGCCTGTACTCCGGGTAGCCCCAGTCGCGGTACGCACAGAGGGCGTCCCCCTCGTCGCTGCCCAACGAACCGCCCCGCTGGACCCTTTTTTTCTCTCCTTCATCATACCAACTATTAGTCCATTCCCAGACATT
>DFBQ01000060.1:0-7880 GCA_002367355.1 Deltaproteobacteria bacterium UBA3076
GTGTTCAAATGACTCCCCCAACATGTGAATGCGCCCGTCGTCTCTTGACCAACAAGGTTCGTGTTTCAGATCACACGTTCCGGCACGGTTTTGCCGGCCATCTCCTGCAGGCAAATTATGACATACGCACTATTCAGAAACTACTGGACTATAGTGATGTGAGAACTACTATGATTTATACCCATACGATCAAAAGTTTGACAATAAAAGAGGCAAAAATGGAGATTCCTATACTATTGAATTATGACACGACAGCCCCTGGAGTGGAGATCTATTCCACATGATGGGATAATTCCTATAAAACAGCCAGCGGCACCTCTGCCTCGGCACCTTTTGTATCAGGATTGGCTGGCCTTATAATATCGAAGTATCCTGAGCTCACCAATGATGAAGTTATGGATGTGATAAAGTCCACGGCTGAGGATGTGAATTCCTACGTCTATCCGGGCGACTCTCATCAACATAGGCACATTGATCTTTGGGGCAAAAGTATTTTTTAATCTGCCCAAAATAGCTCCTCTATCCGAAAACAAACTCCACACCTTAGCTACTTATGTATTCATAGCAGCCACCTTGGTAGCTATACCTCTCCTACTTTGGGTCGTTTATAGGATCGCAAGAAAAGGCAGAACAGAGAATGGTGGTTCAGGGGGCAATTATGATGTAATGCATGAAGAAAGGTGAGTCGATGTGCGCTTCAGAGATATTTAAGGGAAGGGCATTGGTTGTAAGTTTATCGGCTATGTTAGTGATTGCGTTTGATATAGAGAAATGGGAATCCAGTCTAGCAAATCGTTGGATACCAGGGCTCAATCGGACTATGAAATTAATCTGCTGATTTATGTCAATATAATGGCCGTTGCGCATCTACCGGTTCGGCCTTCCCTCCTATAGGAGAAATAGTCCTCGGAACATGATGTACATATGCGGCTGAGATCTATCTGTTCAGAAGGCAGCCCGGCAGATCTGAGCTGCCAACGGGTTATGGCCCAGAAATCGAAATGAGCAGGAGCAGTTTGAAAATCGTGGAGACTCCTTGGGAGTAAACTTTTCCAATCCTTAAATTCCGCACAACACGGCCCTAAAGATGGGCTGACCGATGCCCAGAGATCTTGCGGACGGGAAGAGTAAGCATCTGCCATCTTTCTCACTGCCTTAATAAGGATGCCTGAAACACTTCCTTTCCAGCCGCAATGAATATTGGCTATTGCCTTCTTTCCCGGGTCATAGGGAACCACTGCCTGGCAATCGGCATGTTGTATTAACAGGGCCACACCGCGCACGTCAGTCAATAAGCCGTCGACACCGACAAGGCCTTCCTCCTGAACAGGTCCTTCCACCACTGCGAGGCGGCTACTGTGAACCTGCCCGGAACTGATCAATTCCCCGGCATCGAGCATTGTGCGGACGATTTGCCGGTTTTCCGTTACGGCCTCACGGTCATCGCCCACATTGAGACCGATGTTGAGCTCATTATAAGGTGGCAGACTCACGCCGCCCCACCTGGTAAAACTTACGCAGCGCAAACCATCAGCCTGGCCATCCGGGAGGCATTGAAGCATAGGCTTGTATGGGTTTACAGGTTCAGGGTTACCACAGAAATTACGCAAGGCCCGCTCCACGACATTTGATCAAGCTTAATTTTTCATCTTCCTCTAATTCTACCTTACCAAGCCCAAAACATTCGCTCACCCATACGTTTGTGTGAAGGTGACTGGTTATGGAGTTTGTGGACCAGTGACTTTCTCCACCTGCCAGCACTGCCGGAAGCAATATCTGATCAGAAAGGTATTTGTCGCAGGCCGCACCACTATCCAGAAAGGCCAATAGTCCGGAAACCGCTTCATCAGCAACCTTCTCAGCAGGCTTGCCTCTTGCGCCCAGTCCGATAAAACCACCATATCTCTCCTGATCGGATATCCAGCAGAACAAGAGGCTGCCTGGACACGTGGCAGAGCCCTCCATTTCTTCTATTTCAACCTTTACTCCTCTGCCCTCCAAAACAGATTTTGCTTGTGCGGACTGCCTTTTCCTGACGTGGTCAGGCAAGCGGGCCGTGGCGGAAATGGCCTTGATGCGGACTTTTTCTTCTCTTTGGAAAGCAGGCTTGAAGGCACTGAGCTCCTTTGACGGCAAGATTCTTGTCCTTACTATCCCTCCTCCTTTTGGGTAGTAACCCCATTTCTCAAGCTCCATTTCAAATGATAACCCCATGGCGGACACGGCAGGTCTGAATACCCGGTCAATATAGTGAAAGCACGGGCTCCATGGGACATGGGTACCGCCCACCAAAGTAACCTCTGAAGCACTGTGAGAAAGGGCCAACGGAAGGAGCACGGTCTGGAAAACCAACATGACGGATCCCGCGGTACCTATGGCAAAGCTATAATGTCCCGGCTTGACTTTATCCGGGATAAATATCAGGCGCGGTGAGCTGAGTTCAGCTCCTTCCAGTCGGGCTCCGCATACCGAGGCAGCAGCCTTTACACAAGTCAGATGCTGTGGACGAAGGCCAGGCTTCGGCCTTCCGCAACGAATATTCCGGATTTCAATGGCCTGTCCGGTGATCATGGAAAGAGCCAGTGAACTCCTCAGAATCTGGCCTCCACCCTCTCCATAGGAACCGTTGATAATAATCATGGCTTTTACCGTGAAAATAGCTCATTGGTGATAACTCATTACCTGGTTGCCAAGCTTACTATACCATATTCGTCAAAACCGGATTTGCTCGTGAAATTTTTCTAAGCTGTTTGTAACTTGACTGTGCAAGGGTAAAGAGATATGGGTAGTTCATCTTATGGACCGTTTGAATATTATTACCATTGATGGACCGGCCGGCGCCGGAAAGAGCACTGTAAGTAAAGAGCTGGCAAGGCGTCTGGGGTACACGTATCTCGATACAGGCGCCATGTACAGGGCAGTGGCCTGGGCTGCCAGGCAAAAAGGGGTGGGTGTTGGAGACGAAAAGACCCTTGCAGAGCTATGTAATGACCTGAATCTGGGATTCCGGGGTAACCGAATCCTGGTGAACGGAGAGGATGTATCGTCCCTTATTCGAACTCCGGAAATGGACGGGCTTTCTTCTGCGGTTTCCAGGGTTGCTGTGGTGAGGGAATATCTGACCGGAATGCAGAGGGAGCTTGGCAGACAGGGTCGATTGGTGGCAGAGGGCAGAGACATGGGCACAGTTGTCTTCCCCCGGGCTGCTCATAAATTTTTTCTTTCCGCCTCTGCCGGGGAGCGGGCCAAACGACGGAAGATGCAGATGGAAAATCAGGGAGAAGAGGTGGCATACGAAGAGATACTGGCCCAAATTGAGGCCAGGGACCTGGCTGATTCAACGCGCTCCATCGCGCCTTTGCAGGCTGCCCCTGATTGTATTGTAATTGACTCCTCCGATTTGACCGTGGAAGATGTCCTTGAAAAAATAGTAACCGAAATGTAGTTGTGATGGTCAATGGGTAGGGATCAAGAGTCATAAGCGCTAATTATTTTTGCACCGGATGGACTAATGAACATCGAACATCGAACGTCCAACATCGAATGTCGAATGGGAAAAGATGGAGTGCGGGAAAAAATGAACATCGAACGTCGAATGAAAAACGAATATCCAATACCGAACATTCAACGGCTATTTCTGTTTCTTTTCAACCGTTTTGATACAGAAGGGAGCAGCCTTTCTTCCAGGTCATAAGTCTGTTTCTCCATCTTTTCCCATTCGATGTTCGATGTTGGACGTTCGATGTTCGACGTTCATCTTTTCAATGTAACCTCTGAACCTTCACATTTGATCAATGCCGGCCAGCTTCCAGTCTGAGCTGCCAACCGGGCGGGCAAAGGTCCAGTTTTCAGCAAACTTGACCGGCTCGGTCCGGCTGCCTTCAATCACCGTATCCGCGGATTCATCCACAGTATAGTCGAGGAGATTGGCAGTAAAGAAGACGGTCAGGTATTCTTCGCTTTTGCTGACACCGGCATCTTCTATTTCCACTTTTCTAATTGCGATGTTTTCCAGCCGGTTAATTTGGCCTTTTTGTTTCATCTCCTGAAAATGTTTCATATACTCTGCTGACAACTCAGGCACCAAAAGGTGTTCTATCGTGGAGATATCACGGCGCATCCAGCCGGCCTGCACCTTGAAGAATACGTCTTGGGCAAATTCCTTGAATTTTTCCTCGTCAAAGCTCTGGTCTGACATCCGTATCATGTTGAGAGCATCTGATACACTGTCAGGTGGCGGGGCATCTATCCCGACCGGCGAGCCTCCCGGCATAGGTCCCCCATGCCGGCTTGGAGGCGGGGGAACGGGAGGTGTATGGCGGGCATGAGCCCCGCCCAGTCCGAATGATCCTGGAGCACTGTGAGACATTGAGGAAGATTTTTTGCGAGTAAAATGTCTGTAAAGGAAGTATAGCAGACCGCAAATCAGTATGATTTCAAAAAGGCCGATTCCGCTCCCGCCAACACCACCTCCCATGGCGTGGCCCATGCCGCCAAAGAGCATGCTGCCGAGAAAACCTCCAAGCAGGCCTCCGCCAAGACCTCGCATAAAACTGCTGGAGCCTCTTTGGGTCGAGCTTGTTCTGGATGTGGGGGCTGCGGTCTGTCTGGTCGGACTGGTCTTCATGGGCCTGGAATATGACCGGCTTCCGCCAAAGGACCGGCCGCCGCCCCTGGCCCTTGCGTCCGCAATATCAATAAAGCTTTCTGAAACAAAGGCAAAGACAAATATGAAAAATAGTGTGGTAGATATTACCTTAAGCACGTTGTTTTTCCTCCAGCATTTTTTTTAAAAATAAAGCATCTGTTGCAGCACTTCCATCGTCAGTATTATCGAAATATATAAATGTTTCAATACCCCACTCTCTGATTGTGCTCAGCCACTTGCGTAGCATTTCTTCTCCATAGAGGCCGTGATACAGTTCATGGGCGCCGTGCAGACGCACATAGGCAAAGTCTGCCGTAACCTCCAGGCTCATCGGGTGGCGACCGGCTGTGTCACTGGCCACCCAGGCCACATTCTGCTTACTCAATATTTCCCAGACCTGAGGCTCGTGCCAGGACGGATGCCTAGCCTCCAGCGAGATCTTTGTATCCGGCGGTTGCATTGCCAGAAATCCTGTAAGGAGATCTTTGTCGAACTTCAGAGACGGGGGGAGTTGAAATAGCGCCGCGCCCATCTTTTCTTTGAGCGGCTTTATATCATTCCAGAACCTGTCGATGGAATCCTGTGAGACATCCAGCCGCCTGATATGTGTGAAAAAACGTGGCGCCTTAACTGCCCATAAGAAATCCGGTGGAGTACGCCTGTACCAGCCCTCCCATGTGCTTTGGGGAAAAGAGCGATAAAAGGATGCATTCAGCTCTACAGTGAGGAGTTTTGTTGAGTAGGTCTCAAGACATTTTCTTTTGGGTGTTCCGGGAGGATAGAGTCTTTTAACAAAGCTTTCATAATTCCAGCCGCTGGTGCCGATGTGGATTTCAGACATTGTCACAGGACTAATTTTTTTCCGCACATTGCTCTGAGATAATCTTTGTAAGCTCATCAAGCCTGAAGGGTTTGCTTAAAACGGCATCAATACCGACTTCTGTCAGGTCTTTTGACTCGTATTCTGCGCCCCATCCGGTAACCAGGACAACCGGCAGACCGGCTTTTCTGCTTTTTGCCTTTGCCGCAACATCCCAGCCACTTATCACCGGCATACCCAGGTCTGTAATTACCAGATCAAAATCTTCCTTTTCCAAATAGTTCAGGGCCTGTTGTCCATCTGTTACTCCTATTACCTTGTGCCCTAAGCCGTCAAGCATTATTGACAATAAATCCACTATCTGCTTTTCGTCATCAACAGCAAGGATTTTCAGAGGTTGCGTTGCCGGGCTCTCTGCAGTTGGAGCTACGCTTACCTCTTGCGCTCCGGAAATGGGCAAAACAATCCTGAAAGTGGTGCCTTCGCCCTCCTTGCTATCAACACTGATCGTACCTTTTGTTTGTACTATCAACCCGAATGAAACGCTGAGTCCCAGACCGGAGTTACCAATATCCTTTGTGGTAAAGTAAGGATCAAAAACCCTTTTTTTTATTTCTTTAGACATGCCGATTCCGCTATCTTCAATTTCCAGCACTACATTGGAATCCTTTTCGTAGGAGCGCATGGTTATAGCACCACCTTTTGGCATGGCATCTACTGCGTTAAAAATCAGGTTTGTTAAAATTTCCCGCAATTCCACCGGATGCATTGAGGCAGGCCTTGTGTCCTTGAGATCAAGCTTTGTGTTGATGAAAACACCATTTTTCTCGCAGTCATCTTTCCACTTGGGTCTTGTCAACTCTATCGCATCTTTGACCACTTCACGCACGTTTGAGGCTTGACCCCTATTTTTAGGTTTTTGACTAAAACCTGTAAATGTCTGTAGTCTGCGTACTGTGAATGCCCCGTCATTAACAGCAGTCTCTATGTTCCTGACCTTGCGCAGAGCCTCTTGGTCCTTTATTTCCATGGCCAGAAGTTGCGCATTGCAAAGGATTGTAGTGAGGAGGTTATTAAAGTCATGAGCTATTCCACCAGCCATGGAACCTAGGGCACTTAGTTTTTCAATATAAATCAATTTTTCTGTAGCGATTTTCTGATTCGTAAGGTCATGGACGACCAGCATGCTTCCCTGACTTCGGCCTTCCGGATTTCTTAACGGGTGCAGGAAGATGTCGGCAGGCACAGTGGTTCCATCCGGACGCAAAAGTTCTATGTCGGTCAGTCTGGCAAGACCTCCGGTTAGCAGCAAATTACTCAGATTGGCATAATCGGTTTTATCTTGAAATAGCTTCGCTGGGGAATGGCCTGCTATGTATTCAAGAGAACAGTCTGTAACGGAAAGAAAACTCGGATTTGCATTCCGCATATTGCCGGTGGAATCTAAGAGGCAAATACCCTGCGGGGCATTTTCAATGACCGATTCCATATATGCCATAGCGCCACCAAGTTCCTTTTTGACATGATGGAGTTCGCTGTTTTTGGCTTCAAATAGCTGTTGAAGGTGCAGGTGGCTGGCATGAAGTTTTTCATGAAGCTCGGTTGTCTGGAGAAGGCGACCTATTACGTTGGCAAGAATAACCAGATCACGCCTTTGATGAGGGAGAAAGGTCTTTGGAACTGAGGAGCTGAGGTTGAGAACACCAATGCACCATAGGGGTAGGCACACCAGACTGCGGGGATTGACTTTGGAGCCGGACTTAACAGGGATTGATTCCCTTGCGCTGTCCTCAATAAAGATAGGGGCCTGCGATCCAAAGACCTTCCATGCTATACCCTCGTCTCGTTCAAATACCAGGTTATTGCGATAGGATTGCTTGTGAGGGATTTCCAGGATTTCAGAAAAACCCTTGGCCGCTATTAGCCTTAAGCAATCTTTCTTCTTGTCGTAAAGAAGAATTGAGGCATTCTCAAAATCCGTGTCTTCGATGAATATGTCTATGATGCACTTACAGATTTTCTCTTGAGAGACACACTGGCTTACAGCCTCTGCCATGCGGAGAATTATCCGCATGGCCTGGATTTCATCTATCTGTTGTCTGCGCAGACCAAGGGAATCATCCCCATGATGTTCGATATTCTGCTCCATGGCGGAGTCAGTCTGCGTCTTTTTAATAGGTGGTTGGTCCATCATGCTATCTATCTTATGAAGACCCTATCTTTCATAGGTCATTTGCCCTTTTCATCGGATATTCATTGCCCTGCCTGATCATGTTCGGACTGCAGAAGAGCTATTTTATTACATCGGCACGGAGAGTTGATTTCTATAATATTGGTAGTTAGATTATTATAATATAGAAATTATCGGCATCCTTCATTTTGTAGTTTACACTTTTTCAACATAGACGGATG